>JAGCZI010000026.1 GCA_017960085.1 Bacteroidales bacterium | reverse complement strand
GCTGGAACACCTCCTTTTTGGAGTTTGATTCCGTTCTGCTTTCACGTGAGGCTCTTGTCTTCCATTTATCATATAAGGCCGAAGAAAGTTATTTCTTCGGCCTTTTTTCGTATATTGCAGTTTGTTTATTCCGGTTTCGTCCAAACTGCCGATGTGGAAGTACATCCGTAAATATCTCCCTTTCGCAATTGCTGCGATTGTGTTTATGGCCCTGGAAGTCTATGTCGACCTCATACAGCCTCAGCTGATGCGGTCGATAGTGGACGACGGTGTGCTCGGAGTCAATAACGGCGGCAGCGGTGACCTGCAGATAATCCTCCACAAC
Source organism: Bacteroidales bacterium (assembly GCA_017960085.1). Classification (GTDB taxonomy): domain Bacteria; phylum Bacteroidota; class Bacteroidia; order Bacteroidales; family UBA932; genus Equibacterium. The sequence goes on along the minus strand of JAGCZI010000026.1, from coordinate 7,280 downwards.
GGCATCAAGATGATCCTTTTCGTTTTGGCCGGCTGCATCTGCGGTTCTATGAATTCTGTCTGCGTCAACCTGACGACCCAGAATATGGGCAACCGCATACGTAAGGACCTTTTCGGCCGGGTGATGACCCTGTCGTCCCTTCAGGCCGACAAATTCTCCACCGGATCCCTTATCACCAGAGTCACCAACGACGTCACCCAGACCGAAAGTATGGTCGCCCAGATTATCCGGGGCCTCGTCAGGATGGGCCTGACTACAGTGGGCAGCCTCATATTCCTGCTCCAGATCAACCGTAACTATACCCTGGTGGTGCTGGCTGCGCTGCCGTTTATGATACTCTTCACGATATTCGTCCTGCGCAGGGCGACACCTTTGTTCCTGAAAGTCCAGCAGCAGCTCGACAACCTGAACAACATAATGCAGGAAGATATCACCGGCTTCCGCCTTATCAAAGCCTGCGTCAGGGAAAGCTATGAGAAACTCCGTTTCGGCAAGGCATCGCAGGATATGATAGGCACCCAGCTGAAAGTCCTTATCCTGATGGCCTGGATGCATCCCGTGATGACTGTCCTGATGAATGCCACCGTTGCCGGAATCCTCTATGTCGGAAATATCGAAGTCAGCGCCGGCGCATCCTCTCCCGGAGGCGTGATGGCAGCCATTACATATACCACGCAACTGCTGTCAGGAGTCCTCATACTGCTGATGATGTTCCAGTCTATGGCCCGGGGTATGACATCCTGGCGGCGTATCAAGGAAGTACTCGACACTGAGCCTGCCCTGCCGGACGGCGAAGGCGTAAGCGATGTACCCGCTCCCGGTGAAGTAGAGTTCAAGGACGTGTCGTTCTCTTTCGGCATTTTCAGCAATCCGGTGCTTCGCGACATAAACCTCAAGATAGAAAAAGGCCAGACGCTTGCGATAATGGGTATGACAGGCTGCGGCAAGTCGACGCTCGTGAATCTTATAGTGCGTTTCTATGAAGCAAGTGCGGGCCAGGTGCTTGTCGGAGGCAGGAATGTCAAGGATTATACATTCGAAGAACTTCGCAACCGCGTGTCGTTCGTCCTGCAGAAAAGCGAACTGTTCGGCAAGACGGTGGCGGAAAACATCCGTATGGACTGCGATTGGGCCACAGAAGAAGATATAGCCAGGGCAGCGCGGATAGCACAGGCAGACACTTTCATCGAGCAGCTGCCTGAGAAATATGACACAGTGCTGGCGCAGCGCGGTATGAGCCTGTCAGGCGGTCAGAGACAGAGGCTGGCCATAGCCCGTGCCGTCCTTAAGAAGGCCGACGTGCTGGTGTTCGACGATGCCACCAGCGCCCTGGACCTCAAGACAGAAGCAGACCTGTTCGACACCCTCGGCCGCGAGTGTCCCGATTTGACTAAAGTGATAGTCGCACAGCGCATCGCCACCGTCAAGAGGGCGGACCGCATAGTAGTCTTGTCGGAAGGCCGGATTTCAGGCATCGGCAGGCACGAAGAATTGTTGGAAAACAACGCTATATATAAAGATATTTACGAATCCCAGATGGGAAAAGACAAGGATAACTGATGCCTCCAGGAAGACCACAACATAACTTCAATTACGAGAAACCGGCGGATATCGGCCGTACTTTCCTCCGTATGAAAGAGTATTTCGGCGGAGAAATAGGCCTGCTTGTCGGTATGGGGGCTATGGTCGTGCTTTCCAGCGTCTTCTCCCTGATCAGCCCCAAGCTACAGAGCAATGCCATCGACATCATTGCCGGCGAGAGCCAGGGCGACCTGATGACCGTGCTCTACTGCCTGGCGGCAGTGTTCCTTGCCAGCGCAGCGACAGGCTTCTTCCAGTCGAGGATGAGTGCCTTCCTCAGCCAGAACATCGTACGCAAGATGCGCGACGACCTTTTCGACCGCATCATCGACCTGCCGGTCGGCTATGTTGACAACCATTCCCACGGCGACATCATAAGCCGTATGACCAACGACATCGACAATGTCTCCAGCACCATATCCCAGTCGCTGTCGTCGCTCTTCTCGAGCGTCATAATGATAATAGGTACGATGGCTGTGATGCTGGTATTCTGCTGGCAGCTGGCCCTGCTGAGCTTCATCACGGTGATATTCACCATCGTTGCCACCAAGGTGATGGCCGGCAAGATCCGTAAGTATTCAAGGCTCAAGCAGGAAGGTCTTGGCGCCCTCAACGGAGTGGTCGAAGAGACGGTGACGGGCTATCATACCGTAATGGCCTACAACTATCAGGACGATGCGATAGCAGATTTCAACGCCAAGTCCGACGCCCTCAAGGATGCCGGCATCAAGGCAAATGTGCTCAGCGGCATAATGGGCCCCATTATGAACACCATCGGCAACATCGGTTTCGTGATAATAGCTTTCTTCGGCGGCCTGTTTGCTATCCGCGGCATCATCTCGGTCGGTATGATTTCGGCCTTCATCGTATATGCCAAGCAGTTCAGCCGTCCCATCCACGGTCTTGCCAGCATATACGGCAACCTGCAGGGGGCTCTGGCCAGTGCGGAACGTGTGTTCGGCATACTTGACCAGCCCAAGGAAGACAAGAGCGGCGAGAGGGATACCGACGGTATGTCCGGCCACGTTTCATTCAAACACGTCAATTTCTCATATGTGCCCGGCAAGCAGGTGCTCTACGATTTCAACCTGGAAGTCGATCCGGGCAAGAAGATAGCACTTGTCGGGGCGACCGGGTGCGGCAAAACCACAGTCGTAAACCTGTTGATGCGTTTCTACCGTCCCGACAGCGGCAGCATTGAGATAGACGGCGTCGACATCAAGGACATAGATGCAAACGACCTTCGCAACAATATGTCGATAGTGCTGCAGGATACGGTCCTGTTCGCAGACACCGTGCGCCACAACCTCAAGTATGCATCGGACAGCGTGACCGACGAGCAGATGTACAAGGCTATCGCAATAAGCCACTGCGACCGTATGATAGAAACGCTGCCACAGGGCCTTGACACCAAGCTGAGTTTGTCATCGTCCAATATCAGTGAGGGCCAGAAACAGCTGTTGGCCATCGCCCGTGCATTTGCTTCGGATCCGAGCATCCTCATCCTCGACGAGGCGACTTCCAATGTGGATACCCGCACTGAAAAACAGATCCAGGATGCAATGGCCAAAGCTATGGCAGAGCGCACCAGCATAGTCATCGCCCACAGGCTCTCCACCATCCAGGATGCCGACCAGATCATCGTGATGGACCAGGGACATATAGTGGAAAGCGGAACTCACGAAGAACTGCTTGCCGCGAATGGGAAATATTACGAACTTTATATGCGGCAGTTTGCCGGATTTGCTACATAATACCGTTATGAATAAAGAAAAGACCGCGAAGGTCAGGATGGTCACCCGCGACTACCTTCTGTCCTTCATCCTTGTCACTCTGCTGTTCCCCTTGTGGGGCTTTGCGAACGACATAACCAACCCTATGGTGCGCGCCTTCTCCAAGGTGCTGCTGATGAGTAATTTCCAGGGCTCTCTGGTGCAGTTTGCCTTTTATGGCGGCTATTTCGCGATGGCTTTCGTTGCAGCGTACTTCATTAAGAAGCATTCCTATAAAAACGGTATTATTGTGGGCCTCGCCCTCTATGCGACCGGCGCTTTCCTGTTCTTCCCGGCCAGTCTGGGACACGCCTTCTGGCCGTTCCTGGTGTCGTATTTCATACTTACCTGCGGCCTTTCGTTCCTCGAGACCAGCGCCAATCCCTACATCCTTTCGATGGGAGATTCGGCGACTGCTACCCGACGTCTGAACTTCGCGCAGTCCTTCAACCCTATGGGTTCGCTGCTCGGAATGTTCACTGCCCAGCAGCTGATCCTGAGCCGTCTCAATACTACCGACAACCTCGCCTTGACCAAGCTGGAGGCCCTCGATCCGGCGAAGTATGCCGCCCTCACTGCCAATCCCGACAAGATTGACTTCAAGGCCATCCGGGAGGCTGTCAATGCCATCGATCCTGCGGCTTTCGAGGCTATGCGCGCCACAGACCTTGTCACGATCCGCAATCCCTACCTCGCCCTCGGAGCGGTAGTGCTGCTGGTGATGATTATCTTCCTGATTGCGAAGATGCCGAAGAGCCAGAGCTCCGGCGAGTTCAGCATCAAGGCTACTCTCGGCCGCCTGCTGCGCAACAAAAGGTATTACGAAGGCGTCATCGCGCAGTTCTTCTATGTGGGCGTGCAGATTATGTGCTGGACCTTCATCATACATTATGCGGAGATTGAGCTTGGCATTGACAATGCCACTGCGCAGAAATATAATATAGTGGCTATGCTGATATTCCTGCTGAGCCGCTTCATCTGCACCTTCCTGCTCAAGTATGTGCGTCCCGGACAGCTGCTGAAATTCCTGTCGTTCGGCGGAATGGCGCTGGTGCTCGGTGTCATCTTTATAAAAGGTATGATCGGCCTCTACTGCCTTGTCGGTGTGTCCGCCTGTATGTCGCTTATGTTCCCGACCATCTACGGCATTGCCCTGGAAGGTATCGGCGAAGATGCCGAATTCGGCGCGGCCGGCCTCATTATGGCTATCCTCGGCGGCTCCGTGATGCCCCCGCTGCAGGCCCTTATGATCGACCAGCACAGCATACTCGGCATTTCTGGCTGCAGGTTCTCGTTCATACTTCCTTTCATCTGCTTCGTCGTGATAGCCATTTACGGCCATCGCAACCGCAAACTCGCACATTAATATCATGGGATTATTAATAGAACACAGAAAGGAAAGAAAGGCCTTCGGGAAGCTCAGTCGCTACGCTCCTTCGTACCCTCCTACTGTCTACTTCGTCCTGCTTCGCAGAACTCGTATCCAGCAGGCAACCTCCCTCTTCCCTGGCCGGGGTGGCCATGTTCCCGAAGGCCTTTCTTTCCTTTCTGTGTCTCGATGTATGTGATATATTTCTACACGATATGGATAACATAGATTTCATCAATCCGGAGCTGGTGCCTAAGGTGACTCTCGCTTCCGGTGACAGGATTCCGGCCGTCGGGCTGGGAACCTTCGGCTCTGACAATTACACTGCTGACGTGATTGCCGAGGCTGTGTACAAGGCTGTGAAAGGCGGCTACCGGCACATCGACTGTGCGGCTGTCTACGGCAATGAAAAAGAAATAGGGCAGGCGCTGAAGAAACTCTTTGACGAGGGTGTAGTGAAGCGTGAGGAACTCTGGATTACATCGAAGGTATGGAACGACCGTCACGACGACGTGGCAGGGGCCTGCAGGGATTCCCTGTCTGACCTGGGCCTGGACTATCTGGACCTCTATCTTGTGCACTGGCCTTTCCCCAACTACCACGCGCCCGGAGTGAGCGTTGATTCCCGCGACCCGAATGCGAAACCGTATATCCACGAGGATTATATGAAAACCTGGCGTGCGATGGAAGGCCTCAAAGATGCCGGTCTGGTGCGTAATATCGGAACCTCCAATATGACCCGTGCGAAGATGGAACTGCTGCTGCGCGACTGCCGCATCCGCCCTGTCTGCAACGAGATGGAGCTGCACCCGCACTTCCAGCAGCCCGAGCTCAAGAAATATATGGAGGACAATGGCATCAAGGCCATAGGCTTCTGCCCGATAGGCTCGCCGAACCGTCCCGAGAGGGACAAGACACCCGAGGACACAGTGCCCATCGAAGATCCGGTCATCGTGGAGATAGCCCGCGCCCACGGCGTACATCCGGCGATTATATGCATAAAGTGGGCAGTCCAGAACGGCCAGATTCCCATCCCGTTCTCTGTGAAGCCTGCCAAGTTTATGAGCAACCTGCGCGCTGCGGTCGAAGATCCGCTGACAGCCGCTGAGATGGAAGCCATCCGAGGCGTCGACCGCAACTGCCGCTTCATCAAAGGACAGGTGTTTATGTGGAAGACCGCCCGCTCCTGGAGGGACCTCTGGGACGAGGACGGCATAATAAGACAATAGTATAATTTAACTGACCATATTATGACTAAGACAATGAAAGCAGCCTACCTGCCCGGCAACAGCACGGTAGTGCTAAAAGAAGTTGAAATACCCGAACCCGGCCACGGCGAGGTGCTCATCAAGATGAAATCATCGACCATCTGCGGCAGCGACATCCGTGCAATCTACCGCGAACACACCGGCAAGGGCCCCGAAGGATACCAGAACAAGATCTGCGGACACGAGCCCAGCGGGCAGATCGTCAAGTGCGGCCCAGGCCTTCGCCGTTTCAAGGAAGGCGACCGTGTGGTTGTCTACCATATTTCCGGCTGCGGCGTGTGCAACGACTGCCGTCGCGGTTATATGATCAGCTGTACCAGTCCTTACCGCAGGGCTTACGGCTGGCAGCGTGACGGAGGTATGGCTGAATACCTGCTGGCAGAAGAGAAGGATCTCGTAGCTCTGCCGGATTCGTTGACATACACCGACGGCGCCCAGATAGCGTGCGGCTTCGGTACGGTATACGAGGGTCTTGAGAAAATCGGCATCTGCGGCAACGATGCAGTGCTGGTAGTCGGACTCGGCCCTGTAGGCCTGGCATCCCTTATGCTGGCCCGCGCAATGGGAGCTACTAAACTCATAGGTGTCGATACTGTTCAGGAACGTCTCGACATTGCCAAGGCGAAAGGCCTTGCCGACGAAGTTTTCCTCTCCGATGCTTCTGCCCTTGACAAGGTGCTCGCGCTGACCGACGGCAATGGAGTCGAAAAGGCAGTGGACTGCTCCGGCAACACATACGGACGCCAGCTCGCTATCCGCGCAACCCGCAAGTGGGGACGCGTGGTCTTCATCGGCGAGGGCGGCACAGTTGAGTTCAATCCGAGTCCCGACATCATCCATTATCAGAAGACCATCTTCGGCTCGTGGGTGACCACTATCTGGAGAATGGAAGAACTCGTGGAGCGCATTGCACGCTGGGGAATTCACCCCGAAGACCTTGTGACGAACCGCTTCACTTTGGATCACGCCTCTGAGGCTTACGAACTTATGAATGGCGGCAAGTGCGGCAAGGTGGCCATCGTCTTTGACGAGGAAATCAAGTGACCCGGGATTGTTGACAACTTTTTTTGCAAAAAATTGCAATAAAATTTGTCAAGAATAAAAAGGTTTATATCTTTGCGGTCCCTTTACGGAAGCAGCAGATGCTATGGTAAAGGAAAAGTTCATTGACTTATTGAGAGAGATAACGAGGTAAAGAAAATTTACTGTAAAGAAATCAGATAGTCTGTAATTCAAAATTCAAGGATTAGGGACTACAATTTCAAAGAGAACACATGGAAGATGAAAGTC
>JAGCZI010000193.1 GCA_017960085.1 Bacteroidales bacterium | reverse complement strand
TTCACATCCACCCTTATTTCATCCGAGGCGCTCCCATACTCATTGGTAACTTTAATCTGGATATAGACGGTATGGGCCAGCGAGTCGGTATAACGCAGGACGGGCTCGGAAGAGATAACCTTGCCGTCACATATCCACGAGAAGGTTGCGCCCTCGACGAAACGGTAGGTCGGAGATACAGTGAGCTCCTCCGCCACCATCACGGAATATACGGCCGAACCATTGTCCAGAGTGATTTCAGGAGGCATAGGCATCACATCGTGGATGACTTCGTTCCAGTTGCAGGAAACTGCAAGGGACAAGGTCACAAAAGCTGCCAATATCGAAATGATACGCCTCATTGGAATACGCGCCAAAGATACGGATATATTTTCAAACAGATTCCCTCCCGGCCACCAACCGGAAGGGAATCCCAACAACAAATAATATCAACTTTTCAGTCTATTACTTATATTTTATTCGCTGACTACAACATCGCAATATGCGAAATATGCAGGCGGCATAAAGCCATAATCACCATAGCAGTCACGTGAGCCGTAAACCTCAAATCCAATAGCCGTCACCGGACCGAGTACGGACAGGTCCATTGTCTGCCACTCGAACTGCTTGAGGCCTGCAACGTATGAAGCGACATCAGCTCCGTCGATAAGGGTTTCGAAGGTAATGCTCTTGCTACCGTCAGCCTTATATCCTACAACTGTCACGCCGACCATACTCTTTGAACCCAGAGGTCCGAAGTAGCCGTCACCGTTGAGGCAAGAATTGATTAGGTAGTTGGTAGGTATGAACTTGAGACTCTGGATAGTCTTTTCTTCTCCGTCCTTGAAATGAAGGATAGCCTTGGGTGAGTCGGCATTGTCATCGCCGAAATGGACGATGAAGTTCTTGCCGGTCGGAGGTGCAACGGGCACTTCCAGCTGCCTGAGATAACCGGCATCCTTGAAAGCAGGCTCCACATAGTTGGAGATGACCTCACCGCCTGAAGAGAAGCATACTGAGCCCCAGTATGAAGGGAAGCCTCTGAACTCGAGTCCCGTAACAGGATCAGCCCAGGTGTAGGTCACGTTATAGGTATAGGTGGTTTCGTCCATCGGGCCGTAGAGCAGGTCACCGCCGTACTGGGGAGTGTCGATGAGAGCATCCCAGTAAGCACCGTTCACATCAAGGATGTTCAGAGCCACGGCGGCAGTCATAAGTACGAGGCTGTTGCCGGAAGTGGCGACTACGATCACTGTGCCTTTGCGGGCTGAATCACCGATTCTGTTGGGAGCCGTAACAGTGAGAGTGCCGTTTTCCTCGACTGCAGACCATCCTGCAGGAGCGAAAGCATCAACGACTTCGACACCAGTTACATTGGTCAGAACTTTGACGGTTTCGCCAAGGTTGAAAGCTACGACACCGTCCCAGATTTTGGTCTCGATAACACTTGCGGGAGTACCATCCTCACCGGGCTTGCCGTTTAAAATGTCGATGTTCTTGCCGTCACTCATTGTGAATGTATAACCTTTGTCGGTCGGAGTGACATTAGTGATGACCTTTCCGCTCTTGAGGTCGTTTACGACAGCGCTCATTTCACTGAGCTGCTTCTTAAGATCGTTTATCGAGGTCTTGAGTGCAGAGTCATCGTAGCAGGATGTAACCATAAAGGCACAAGCCGCTACCAGTACGATGGTTTTAAAGAATCTTTTCATATCAGTATATACATAAAACAATACACAATGTCTCTTGCAATGTGATATACCGCACGCAGGTAGAATGAAAAGGATGGATCGCCGTCTTTTAATTCTTACGCCCATATACCCGCAGGCAGTAAAAACATTGCCGCTTGCAGGCAGGTCTTCTGGCTTGCTCCTTCACCGGCGCCTTCCCGACAAAAGTCAGTGGCAGTGAGTGCCGGGGATGTTCAGCCCTTGAGGGCTGGAGCTTACAGCAGCGGGAACTGCACAGGTCTTTCACCTGTTTCCCTTTTAATCCGACATAGCCGCAGGCTGTGACGGAACCTGAAAGCGTCACAAATATAACAAATTTTCCGAATTGTTACTTCTTGTAGGAAATCATTTCTTCAGTCGAAACGAGTTTTCCCTTCTTGTCGTAGGTCGCGGACTTTACGTCCCCCATTCCGGGAACAAGCCAGCTCTTTTCCATCGTCTTTTCTGACTCGCTGATAATCAAGACTGATACCTTTGCAGTTGTTGTTTCCTCCATTACAAAGCAGTCGAAAGTTCCGGCCGGCACCGTGACGCGTTCCTGACCGGTGATGCGCCTGTCGGAAGCTTTAAGCGACATCTTGGCCTTGATACCTTCTATATTGATGTCCCCCTTTATTTCGGTGTCCGGAAGTTTGTCGCCCACCTTTGGCGCTATGGGGACCGAAGGATCGTCGCCGCTGAACTTCATATCGACCTTATACCCTTCCAACGCTTTTTCAATCATACTTGCGCTGCCGGTGAAGTTTTCCTTGGGAAGTATTATGCTGCTGGCCGTATACACAATCTTGACAGTGACGTCAGTCTCTATCGGCATTGAATCCCTGGCCGCCCTGACTGAGGCGTGGGCGGCGATAGTCAGAGTAGTCTTGCCGGCAGTTTCCTGCTTGTCGATAATCTTATATGTGGTCCTTTCGCTCACCCATCCTTCCGCTGCAGTAGTGACAAACACCTGCTCTGCGCCTACAGGATCATCTTTGCTGAAGGCCTGTGCGTTGGACAAAACGGGAATAGAAAGGAACAAAGAAACTGCCAGGGCTGCTATAAAACTTCTCATAACTGTGTTGTTTTGCTAGGCAAATATATCAAAAAGGCGTGTAGGCAAACTGATATTTCCGGACTATATCCGACATTAAACGGATATAAATGCTTAACAATGCAAAATTAATTTCTCCGTTTCAATAAAATTGCTACATTTGCAGTCCGAAACACGGGAAGTGGCGCAGTTGGTTAGCGCGCTGCGTTAGGGACGCAGAGGCCGGGTGTTCGAGTCACCTCTTCCCGACAAGTTTGATTCTCAGAACATTACGGGAAGTGGCGCAGTTGGCTAGCGCGCTGCGTTCGGGACGCAGAGGCCGGGTGTTCGAGTCACCTCTTCCCGACAGAGCTTCGCTGCTATGCGAAGCTTTTTTGTATGGAAATTTCTTACATTTGCCCCTACAAATCCGAGCGACGATGAAAAACAACCTTGTACCCGTAGATACGGCTCGTGAAATTTTCCAGAAAAGCGGCCTGCCCTGCATAGGCAATTCCGGCATCCGCGAAATCAAACGTCTTGCCGAAGATCTTGAAGAAGCCAGCGGAGTCCACTTCATACATATGGAGATGGGCAATCCGGGACTTCCCGCATCCCAGATAGGCGTTGAAGCCCAGATCGCGGCACTCAGAAAAGGAGTCGCAGCCCACTACCCCGACATCGACGGCACCAGAGAATTGAAGAAGGAAGCATCCCGCTTCATCAGGAATTTCATCGACCTTGACGTCAGCGGCAACAACTGCCTCCCCACAGTAGGCTCTATGCAGGCGGCTTTCACCTCCTTTATGATATGCAGCAAGACTTTCAAGGACCGCGACACCATCCTCTTCATAGACCCTTGCTTCCCCGTCCACAAATACCAGAACAAGGTGCTTGGCATACGTGTCGACGCCTTCGACATCTATGACTACCGCGGTGAGAAGCTGCGCGCGAAACTCGAAAGCATCCTTGCCGAAGGACGCATCCACAGCATCATCTTTTCGAATCCCAACAACCCTTCCTGGGTCTGCCTGACGGACGAGGAACTGAAAATCATCGGCGAACTGGCCACCAAATATGACGTCATTGTCATCGAGGACCTCGCATACTTCGGAATGGATTTCCGCAAGGATTACGGCCATCCGGGCGTAGCGCCCTACCAGCCTAGCGTTGGAAAGTACACCGACAATTACATCCTCCTCATTTCAAGTTCAAAGGCATTCAGCTATGCCGGCGAGCGTGTTGCAATCCTCGCGATTGCCGACAAGCTTGCAAGCCGCCACTATCCTGACCTGCTGCGCTATTTCAACGCTGACACATTCCGCAG
>JAGCZI010000192.1 GCA_017960085.1 Bacteroidales bacterium | reverse complement strand
TAATTGTTTTTGTTTTAAGGGAGAGATATTATGAGCATAGTTGATGCATTTGAAAATGCTTTTCTTCGGAAGCAGGAGAAGGGGTGGGAGAAGATTTACGTGATTGTGGATATCCACGACACGATCCTGCGTGCTTGTTATGACAAGGCCGAGTCCTACGATTATTTCCCTTATGCCAAAGAAGCTCTGCAGATAATGTCCTATCGTGACGATATATGCCTTATCCTCTGGAGCGGCAGTCCGCTGGAAGTCCTGGAAACCTACCGTGACCGCTTCGCCGCCGACGGCATCCGTTTCGAGTATATCAATGAAAACCCCGAAGTCTCTAACAGCACCTTCCAGAACTTCGATAAGAAACTCTACTTCAACGTCGGCATCGACGACCGCTTCGGCTTCGACCCAGAGACCGACTGGGAACTAGTAATTGAAGCCCTGGCAAGCCAGAAAGCTTAATACTCATAAAAGACTTTGAAAAAATATTCCTACATTACACCCCGAAAACCAAATAAACTATACAAATGAAAAAGATATTTTCGATTTTACTTGTTGCTGCGTTGTGCGTGTTTGCGGCGAATGCGGCTGATGAGAAGGTGCAGGTGAGTGCCGAGAAGGCTGCGGCTGCGCTTGATTCGCTGGCAATGCTGCCTGATCTTCCGATGCAGACCCAGGTTGTTCCGTCCAATGTCGACAAGCATCCGCTGTCGATGGCTATTCTCAAGCCTGTGGGGCAGCCCAAGGCTATCGTTGTGTTCTCTCACGGTATGGCTGAGCACAAGGAGCGTTATTATCCGTTTATGCAGTATCTTGCCAAGCACGGTTATGTGTGCGAGATGCACGACCATCGCGGACACGGCGGCAGCATCACCAAGAAGGCCGGTCTCGGCGACTTCGGCACAAACAAGGTGCGTGCTATCAGCGATGACCTGCAGCAGATGGTGCTCTATATGAAGGAGCAGTATCCTGACCTTCCGGTATATCTGTTCTGCCACAGTATGGGAACGATGGTGGGCCGTATGTATCTTCAGGACTATGACTCATCGATTGACAAGATCGTTCTCTGCGGACCTCCGTCAGGCGGCAACCGCAAGGTTGACTTCAAGACCAAATGGAGAAACTTCTGGGCTCCCCACAAGACCCGCAGCAGCCGCTCTTTCGCAAATATGGATGACGGCGGCCTGCAGAACAGCTGGCTCTCTGTCAATGAGGATAACGTAAGGGCATACAACGCCGATCCTCTGTGCGGCTATGCCTTCACAAACAACGGCAATTACAACCTGGCCCGTATGTCGCAGGAGATTGCAAAGCCCGACTGGGGCATCGACAATCCCAACCTCAAGATTATGCTCATCGGCGGCGAGAACGACCGCGCCATCGGCAGCCCCGAGAGGTTCGCGCAGCTGGTAGAGTTCGTTAAGTCACAGGGCTACAAGAGCGTAGACAGCAAGATCTATCTGGGCCTCAAGCACGAACTTCTCCTTGAAGTCAACAAAGAGGCTATCTGGGCCGACGTGATGGAATTCTATGACAAGTAAACCGTCAAGATGAAAAGATTACTTTTCTTTCTGGCTGTAATAGTGACATCTTGCGCCCAGAATGAAGAATATTATTACGACTTGAGTACCCGCCCCGGCGCGGGTACTCTGGTTATAGAAGATATACCCGACGGGAACTGGAAAGTAACTGCAGTCATCGGTTCACCGACCGAGCCGGGAGTAACGACGATACTGGCCGAGACAAGAAGGCTGTTTGTCGAGAATCTTGAGACAAAGCCCGGCGAGTTCGTTACCTGCACCTTTGTCGTCAATAAACGCGACAGCGTGATATCACCAGACAACATTGTCAGACTCAGCGACCGTGAGCGCGACAAACTTGACTGGGACAGCAATCTTTCGTTTGAATTCACCGGAGCGCAGCCCAGGATCAAGTCGATAAAAGTCGAGCCGGCCGGAAAGGATGTCATAACCCTGTACCTCTGCGGTGATTCCACGACAGTCGACCAGGATGACGACCCGTGGGCCAGCTGGGGGCAGATGATAACCAGATTCTTCGACGACAAGGTAGCCGTGGCCAATTACGCAGAAAGCGGACGCAGTTCAAACACATTCATATTCGAGAAGCGTCTGGAGAAGATAATGTCGTTGGCTCGCAAAGGAGATTATATTTTTTCCGGCTTCGGACACAATGACGAAAAACAGAGGGATCCCGGCAGCGGAGCATACGGACATTTCACCAAGTATATGCAGATGTATGTCGACAGCGCCGCCAAGGCCGGCTGCACAGCAGTTCTGCTGACTCCGACTGCTCGAAGGAGTTTCGACATTGACGGCCGCAGCGTCAATACCCACGGGGATTTCCCCCAGGCGACAAGAGACCTGGCCGCAAAAGGTGGGGTCGCGATGATAGACCTGACTGAAATGGTTACTGCAATGTATGAAGCCCTTGGCGTCGAGAATTCAAAAAAACTGCTGGTGCACTATCCGGCAAACAGCTTTATCGGTCAGGACGCTGAACTTGCGGACAATACCCATTTCAATCCATTCGGAGCATACGAGGTGGCCAAATGCGTCCTGCAAGGCATCAAGGCCAACCGGCTCCCGCTGGCAGAGCATATCAAAGATTTCGACAGTTTTGATCCGGCCCGTCCCGACAACCCCGAAGACTTTGTATGGACTTTCTCGGGAATAGATACCCTCAAGCCTGAAGGAAACTGATTTTAGGCCATTCATCATTTTGTAAATTCAAAATTATTATCGTCCTTTGCAGAAAATAACAAGAATGATCAACGGACTTCATATGCACCACCATCACCATATCGACTGATAAGGGTAGGTGTTTGCACATATTTCCGCCAACATATACGCAAAAGCCTGCTCTTCCATTGAGTAGGCTTTTTTGTATTTATCGTGAAAGAGAATCGAATGAGTTGAAAGTTTGAAGACGTAGATAGATTGAATAGAGAAAAAATAAATAGAAAAATGAACGACATGCGCATTGCCATCCAGGCCAAAGGAAGATTAAGCGAAGACAGCCTGGAGTTTCTCAAAGATTCAGGAATAAGGATTGATGAACTCAAACGCAAGTTCCTTGCGAAAGCAGCAAATTTCCCTATGGAGGTGCTCTACCTCAGGGACGATGACATACCCGGAGTCGTAGCAGACGGTTCTGCCGACATCGGCATCGTAGGACTCAACGAAGTTCTGGAGTCAGAAGCCGACGTGGAAGTTGTCCGCAAGATGGACTTCGGCGACTGCCGCATCTCCCTTGCTATTCCGAAGGCTCAGGACTATACCGGCCCCTCATTTTTCCAGGGCAAAAAGATAGCTACCTCATATCCCAGGATCCTCAGCAAATGGCTGGACGAGAATGGAGTGGATGCCGAAATCAGGGTCATCCTCGGCTCGGTCGAAATATCACCTG
>JAGCZI010000191.1 GCA_017960085.1 Bacteroidales bacterium | reverse complement strand
TTGACGGCTTTGGTGCCCTCCTTGTTAACCACATAAATCCATTTTCCGCCGGTTTTCTGGTAGAAGGTGCCGCGGGGGATGATGACAGCCTCCTCGGGCTGGCCCAGCTGGAGGTTCAGGTAGTAGGTCTGGCCGGCGCGGATGTTGTCGGGCTGCTGGCCTTCGAACTTGAAGTCAGCCTGGAACTTGCCGTCGCGCACCTCCGGATAGACCTTGCGGATGCTGGTGGCGTAGGTTTCGCCCTGACGCTCGAAAGTAGCTTCGAGGCCTGCTACAACGCGATCGATGTAATGCTCGTCGATCTGAGCTTCAACTTTATATGTTCCTACTGAATTGACCTGGCCGATCTTGGTGCCGCTGGCTATGCTCTGTCCGAGTACGACATCCAGCAGGCCCAGCTCACCGTCGATGGGCGCCTTTACGATAAGGTTGCTCTTGCGGCGGCGGATCATCTGCATATTGAGCAGCATATTGTCGAGGCTCTCCTCCATACGGTCTATCTGCGTGCCACGGTAGAGGCTGTCCTGCTTCGAACGCTCGCGGATAAGGGCATATTTCTGGCGGGCCAGCTCATAATCTTCCTCAGCCTTCAGATATTCCTCTTTTGCAATGAGCTTGTCTTCATAGAGGGCCTTCTGCTGCTCGTAGGCGCGCTTGAGCCGCTCCACCTGGATGCCGAACTCCAACTCGTTCTGGCGCACATCCAGTTTCTGCTGCTCCATCTGGATCTGGGTGTTGCGCAGGATGTTCTCCTTCTCGGCCAGCTCAGCTTCCGAATTCAGAATCGAGAGGTCCAGATTGTCATTGTTCAGAATAAGGATAGGGTCGCCAGCCTTCACGGGAGATCCTTCTTCAATGAGGATCTTCTCTACGATGCCACCCTCCTGCGGGCTCAGCTGGACGGTGGTCATCGGCTGCACCCGGCCACTGACACGGATGTAGTCGTTGAATTCGCCCTTCTGCGCACTGGAGATGGTGACAGTGTCTTTGTCCACCCTCAGCGTCTTGGCATTGGGCCTTGCTATCAGATAGATGATGAATGCGGCCAGCAGCGCTCCCAGCCACCACGGCAGGGCCTTCTTGGTGAATGCCACCCGCCAGCCGGTTTTCTTCTCGATGATCTTATCCATTGTGCTTTACACTTTATATTCTTGCCCGACTGAAGAGCACCACTCGTGCCACATTTCCCAACCATCTGGTTTTCAGAGGTTTTCTCCCCGCCAAATCCGCCAAAAAGTGTAAAGTTTACAGTCAGCCTTTACACTTTCTGCTTTACACTCACCACTCTTGCCACCCACCCCTTGCATTGCAAACGCAAGTGCTCCCGTCGTCCGGATTTTCGGGATGGCGGGAGCACTCAGAGTGGATAGTGAGGGAATCGCTACTC
The DNA here is from genome assembly GCA_017960085.1 of Bacteroidales bacterium. GTDB lineage: Bacteria > Bacteroidota > Bacteroidia > Bacteroidales > UBA932 > Equibacterium. The sequence continues at coordinate 1,313 of JAGCZI010000191.1, read as the reverse complement.
AGCGGCAGGATCCTTGAGCTCTACGACGATGACACCATTGGGAGCGTCGTATTCCTTCAGGCTCTCTTCGTTCTTCAACACGGTAATACTCTTAATCTTCTGCGGGTCTAAATCCTTGAGGGCAGAGGAGTTTTCGTACCTTTTTCCGTCGATTATGATAACCGGGTCTTTATCTGAAGTAAGGGTGGAGTAGTTGCGGATAGTGACTTTGGCCTGGGGCAAGTCATTTTCTACGGCTCCTTCAGAAATTTTGGCAGATTCACCTATACGGATGATTTTTGGGGTTTCGACGGATTCGCCGACAGGAGAGATAGACATCATCAGGGTTGACGGTCCGGTGGTGATGGAATGCACGGTGACAGCTTTCTTGCCGCTGCCCTGGGTGGATATCTGATAATCCTTGATGGTCTTCCCCTGGAGCTGGGAGCCGTCGAAGTTCTTGACGGTGACGTTGTCGATGACATAGATTGTCTGCTGGGCCGAAAGAGTGAAGCAGGCGAAGCAGAGTGCAATAGCGATGATGTACTTTTTCATAGTATTTCTGTTTTTACTTATTGAACGCAACTAGATGGAATGAATTGCCGCCGTCCATCGGGGTGAGGAGGAACGAAGCGGTGGTCCCGTCGTCAAACCTGGCGGTCATAATGTATCCGTCACCGACAGGCTTGAATTCGTAGCTGTCAGCGCTGGCGGGGTCCAGAGTGGAAATGAGCTGCAACTGCTGGATCATCTCCATTGAATCTTGACTGGTGGGCATATCGATGTCGGTATTCCTCGTCAGGAAGAACACTGCCACCAAGATGGCGGCCACACCGGAAAAGGCGAAGGCACTGCGACGGACAGTCCGTATGCGCGCGCCACGGACAATCTTGTCGAACTCTTCGCAGGCATCTGGAAGCGGATCGGGTGCAACTGTAGCGAGGGCCCGGGAGAGTATTGCAATTTCCTTGTCGCCTTTTGCAAGTTCCTGCTCCTCCGTCACAGTGGTCTCTGCTTCCAGATATTTTTGCAGTAAATCTTTCCTGTCCATTATGATTCTTTTAATACTTTCAAAACCTGTTTGCGTGCTGCCGAAATCGAGCTCTTCACACTGCCTTTGGACCTTCCGGTAACAGCGGCAATCTCGTCCAGGCTCATACCAGCCGTACGCAACTGCAGCAGCTGCCGGGTGCCTTCCGGAATCTGCCGCAATGCCGCGGCCACGATACGCCGGCTGTCTTCAGCATCGATGGCAGCAGAAGCGGAGTCTTGCGAAGAAATGGTTTCGGGAATCGAAGTGACTGCCCTGCCGGCAGCCTTGCGCAGATGAGACA
>JAGCZI010000190.1 GCA_017960085.1 Bacteroidales bacterium | reverse complement strand
CGTGAAGCTGCCGCGCTCACGGCTGCCTTTGCTGCGCTCGCGTATTATATAAGGGTATTTGAAACTCTCTTCGCCGCGGGTGAACACGATGTTGAAGGTACCTGCCGTCTTGACAGACAGGTCGATGAATACGAAGTTGGGACTGTCGGCCTTGTGGACGGCCTTGACTGCCAGGCCTTTGCCTTCGATTGCCACATCATATTCAGAGATGGCCGGACCCTGCACCATAAGCTGCAGGTCGGTCGTCATTCCGGTCCACCAGCTGAGGGGTTCGACTCTCTGCACCTGGTCGTAGGATGCTTCAGGAACTCCTGAGTAATCAACTTGGCTGCAGGAGGCCAGCAGAGCTGCAATACCTGCGAGAAGAAAGAATCTTTTCATTATTGTAATCACTATCTTAATTCAAACACTACAGAAGAGTAGGCGCCGAGGGTGAGGGCGTGTCCTTTGAGAGTGGCCGTGCCCAGCAGGGCTACGGGTTTGTCCAAATTAAACGATTCGGCAATATTTACGGTCTTTTCGGATGCGGCGCAGTTGTGGATTATCAGCATCTGTTCCCAGTCAAGGGTCATGGTCCAGGCAGCGATGGAATTGCCACCTCCGGTGACGGCTTTGGTGGTTCCCATACTCCCTTCATAAAACTCCGGATAAGTATTTCTGAGGCGGCTCCAAGTCCTGTAAACGTTCAGCAAGCTCTCTGCATCGGCATCCTGGGCCTCGACTGATATGGCTGCCGTAAGCATGTTGTTGTCAACTTTGTTGTTTACGCCCTTCTTTGCGCAATCCTTTCCGGCCTTGTCCCACATCATAGGGGTGCGGACATATTCGTCGCCGTTAGCTTTCGTACCCCAGTAGCCGAGTTCTTCTCCCTGATAGATGAAAGGCTTGCCGCCAGTGGTAAGCAGCATGGCAGCGGCCTGCTTTTCCTTGGCCAGATTCTTGCCCAGGTCGCTCGCTGCGCGGTCCTGGTCGTGGTTAGTCAGATGCAGGGAAGTGACTTTATATCCTTGTGCCTGGGTAGCGTGGTCAAAGAGGAAACTATTAACAGTTGAAGCATAGTTGGCAGCATTGCCATTCAAGGCGTTCTTGAGCACTCCCCAATAGTCGAATTCGAAGCAAGAAGGAAGGCTTTGATAATAGAGTTTTTCCTTGCTGTGGCTTTCCCATGCTTCTGCTACCATGAAAAGCTCGTCTGCGGCATGGCCGGCAGCATGGTAGGTCGCGTTACAGTGGTCGTACCATTGCTTCAGGAAACGCAAGTTGGCGTCAGTCTGGTTCTGGTATATCCATAGCACGGCGTCAAGTCTGAAACCGTCAACTCCGAATTCTTTGATCCATCGGTCAGCTGTTGCAGCGATTGCCTTGAAGGCAGGAGAGTTCTCGCAGTCGGTATATTTGCCGTAGTTGAGGTCAGGCATGCTGCCTGAGAAGCTGGCAAAATAGTATGACTTAGAACCTCCGAAGGTGATGTCACCGGGGTTGCTGTTCGTCAGTTTGAAAGCTTCGCCGAATTTGATGGGGCCGCTGCTTGCCGGAGCGCCGTATTTGGTGCCGCCATCCCATGATGTAGTAGAGGTCCTGACGAGGAAGCCCCAGTCGGTGTCGACATCGAGAGTTATTTCGAAAATGTTTGTGGAAGTCTCGTACAGGCCTACAGCTCCCACGCTGCCGATCCAGAGCCATTTGCTTGCAGAGGCGTTGGCCTTCTGCGCAGCTTCTTTGGTCTCGGTCACAGTCACGGTCTTGGTGCTGCCCGTCCAGTCGAGTTTGAAGTGGAGGCGGCCCTTATAGCCCGCGTTACCGATGGTGACTTCATGCCATTCGCCCATGCCTCCTGAGGTCTTTCCTCCGCCGTAGTTGTCGATCTTGCCGGCGGCTATGTCTGCGTCAGGATTGTCAGAGAAGACATAGTAGTCGCGATAGGGGCTTGCTGCATCAGAGCAGGCTGCCTTGAACCATTCGTGGCCGCTGCCGCTGTGATTCAGGACATAATCCATGTAGATCGCGATTCCCTTTGCATGCGCTGCGCCGATGAGAGCCTTGAAGTCGTCCTCGGTGCCGTAGAGGGGATTAACGGTAGAGTAGTCATTCACGTCGTATGCGTGATAGCTGTCTGTGGGGTGTGCAGGAGAAAGCCAGAGAGCCGACACTCCGAGAGCGTCGAGGTAGTCCAGTTTGCTCTGGATGCCCTTGAAATCTCCTATGCCGTCTCCGTTGCTGTCAGCAAAGCTGTATATCAGCAGCTGGTAGGTCGTCGATGCATGCTTGACCCCGTCGAATTTGGCGGGTTGAGGGACGATATTGATGACTTCCACACCTTTCTGAGTCACTTCGACAGTTTTGGTGTCCGCTCCGTTGACAGTGATGGTGGCGGTGCGTGGCTCCGTGTCTGTGTTGACATCGGCTATGATGTTGACTGTGCCATCTCCGCTGCCTGCTGAAGGACTGGCGTGAAGCCAGCCGGCGGATGATGAAAGGCTCCACGTAGTGGTGCTCATTACGTTCAGGACTTGCGTACTGCCACCTTCTGCCTCGAAGGTCATTGTAGCGGGAGAAACTGAGAGGGTATCGATAACTTTTTCATGGCAAGCTACAGCAATCATCGCTGCACCCAGCAAAAGGAGGATGGACTTTCTCATGGCTCGTTAAAATTAGTAACCGGGAGTCCGGTCAGGGACTCCCGGCCAAAAAGGATTATTTCTTAGTCATCGTAGCGCTGGCTTTGCCGTCGCACAATGCATGAAGTTCAATGACGTAAGTTCCTGCTTCAACTTTGATGTTGGCACCACCCTGGGTGAGGGCGTCAAGACTGCCGCCCCAGTTGATGTCCCAAGCGTCGTTGGCACGGAATTTCATCTCGTCTGCTGCCAGTTCGACAGTGGCTTCCCAAGTGCCTTTTTCGGCATTGTAGGTCATGTCAGTGTCGTTGTCCCAGCCGCCGGCCTGTGCAGGACCGATGATGCCGATGGTCTTGATGAGGGTGAGCTTGTAGGTCATAGCCGTGAGGTCAACCTCGATCATGTAATAACCGGCTTCTGTGGGTGCAGGACAGTTAGATCCGCCGTTGTCAGCAATCTTGCCTTCGCCGTCGAACTCCCAGTCGCCATCCCAGTTGTCAGCGTTGGGTTTGAACTTGAACTCGCCGCTCAGCCAGCCGAAGCCTTTGTAAACTCCGGTGTTGCTGCCTTCGTTGGAAGCGCTGCGCAGGAAGTATACTCCGCTCCACTCAGTGTCAGCACCAATGGCATAGATGAAGTCTGCGAATGAATGGAAGTCAGCGGGCTTCTCGCCTGCAGCCATTACATACAGCTTGTCATTTGCTGAATCGAAGTATACATCGTAAGCTGCGGTTTCTGAAACTGAAAGGTTCTTACCTCCCTGGATTACATGGAGGCCTTCGCCTACAGTCACAGCAAACGGCTCAGTTTCGCCTTCAGCGCCACGGTTGAAGTCCCATGCGCTGTCGCCGCGGAGTTTCCACTGCTTGCCTGACTCGAGGTTGACGTTGGTTGCAACGAACCAGTCGCCGTCCTTTGTCATGGCGATGTCAGCAGTTTCGCCCCAGCTGGTCATCTCGCCTACGATACCCCATGAGTTGGGAGCTGTGGGGGTCGGAGGTTCGGGCTCGGCAGCTCCTTCAGGAGCTACGCCTTCTGCCATAACATAGAGTTTCTCGTTAGCTGCGTCATACCATACGTCATAGTTGGCGTCAGCGTTTACACCGAGGTTCTTTCCGTTAGGAGTAGCGTCGACAACAGAGTTGGCGTCAACCTTAAACGGCTCTACATCGCCGGGAGCTCCACGGTTCTCACCCCAGTCGCTCTTGAAGCGGATCTTGAACTGATGGTCAGTGGTGAATGCGATTCCCTTATGTACATAGAAGTCGCCTTCTTTGTACATGATGAAGTCGGGTTTGCTGCCCCAATCTGTGAGGTTGCCGACAACACCCCAGTACTCAAGAGACTGACCTGCTGGCACTACGAAGATAACTTCATTGCCTTCGTCATACCATACGTCATACAGACCGTCAGCTTCTACGCCGAGGTTCTTTCCGTTAGGAACAGCCTGGATCGCGTCGATGCCCATGATGAACGGCTCAACGTCGCCCGGGGCTCCGCGGTTGATATCCCAATTGTTCTGATAGCGGATCTTGATCTGGTCGGATGTAGTCAGTTCTACGTTCCTGCGCACGAGCATGTTGCCTTCGAGGCTCATGGCCAGGTCAGCGGTGCCGCCCCATCCGTTGATGGTGCCGACAACGCCCCAGGTTGCGAGCTCGCCGGGAACTTCACCTTCTGCCATGATGTAGAAGGTCATCTCGTCAGGATTTACATAGAGGTCGTACTTGCCGTCGGCAGGAACGCTGAGGTTCTTGCCGCCTGCAGCGCCTTCATACTTGGCGCCTACTTCGACTACGAACGGCTCTACGTCACCGGCAGCACCGATGTTTTCAGCCCAGTCTTCGTCCTTGCGGAACTTGAACTGGTCGTCAGCTGCAAGGCTTACACCCTTGGCAACCCAGAAGGCGCCGACGGTGCTCATGTGTACGTCAGGTGCGCCCCATCCGTTGATGGTGCCGACAACGCCCCAGCCTTCCCATGTTACAGGCTCGTCAGAATTCTCTTCGCCTGCGGGCTCGTCCTTGCCGTACATAGAAGCGCTGAATTCATAAGAATTCTTGTTGAGGTCGAGGTAGATGCGGTAAGAACCGGGCTCGACGGCGATGTTGGCGCCGTTGGGAGCTGTATTACCGCCTTCGCCACCCCAGTTAGTATCCCACGAATCGTCGCAGGTGAACTTGAGTTCTGTAGCCTCGGTGAAGGTCTGGTCAATCCAGAAGCGGTGGTAGTATGCATTGTAGTTCATCTTCATGTTGGCGTCACCAGCGTTCCAGCCGTTGAATTCACCGACGATGCCGATGTTGTCAAAGCTGTAGAGCTTAGTGAGGACGAGAGAACCGGTGTTGAGAGAGAATGCATAGAAGCGTTTGCTATAGGCCTTGATATCCTTCGATCCGCCTGAAGCGATGAGTTGGATGGTAGTTGCCTCAGGCTCTTCTTCCTGGGCCTCAGAACCCCAGTTGAGGTTGGGATCATCCCAGTTGCCTGCGCCTGTGAGCTTGAATCCGCCGGCAGGGCCGTCAGTTCCGAAGTCGATAAGTCCGGTGAATGTGTCGCCGGTTTTCTCATAATCATAGAGGAATTGGGTTACCTTCTCGAATGCCCATGAGCCGACGCTTGAGCTGGCACCAATCACCCATACATGGTCGAACAGGTCGACATCCCTGATTACAGTGCTGTAAGCAGTGAATTCGGCTGATACGATGTTTGAATTCTGCTCGGTCGATTCGATGGCAGCGTTCTTGTCATTGGCGATGGCTGCAGTCAGCTGGAAGTATAAGGTAAAAGGAACGTCGGCCTCTCCGCCAAGGTTGAAGATCATAGAGTTGATGTCCTTCTGGTTGATGGAGATGGAACCGGTGCCGTTATCTCTGTTTACGCTGATGGACGAAGCCATCTTCTTCTTGTCGGCCATGCTTGAGCTGGCTGATACGTACAGGGTGTATGTAGACGCTACGTCAAGTTTGAAGTCAGCTGCATTGAAAGATGCGGTGACAGGAGATCCTTCAGCATCCAGGGTGACCCCGGTGATGTTGCCGAGAGTCTGGGCGGTAACTGCAGAAGGGTTGAATACGGCGTCGATGTGAGACTGGTCGCAGGATACTGCAAGCAAGCCTGCAGCAATCATGAGGAATGAATAAAGTATTTTTTTCATAATGCAGTCTCCTTATTAATAGCCCGGATTCTGGACGAGTTTGCTGTTGGCATTGAGCTCGCCGGGGTTGATCGGGTAAAGATTGAAGTGAGAATCTACGGCTTGTCCGTTCTGGACTCCGCCTTTGAACTCCCAGAGGTAGTCTGAGGTGGTGAAGAGACCGAAGCGGACGAGGTCCTGACGGCGGAAGCCTTCGAGATAGAGTTCGCGGGCGCGCTCGTCGATGATGTTGCTGAGGGTAAGGTCGATGTCAGCTACGCCTGCGCGGGAGCGCACTGCATTGAGGTAGCTCTGGCCTTTGCCTTTGTCAGCCTGTCCGCGTGCCGCACATTCAGCATACATGAGGTATGCGTCTGCGCTGCGGAATACGGGGAAGTCAGTGTCTACGAAACCCTGGGCCTGGGCGGCGCTGCCGTCGTGGTTGATGTTTCTGTATTTCATAGACTTCCAACCGTTGGACTCACCGTTGGGGCCGCGGAGATAGTCGATGTACTGGCTGAATCCGCCCTTGAAGAAAGTGGCGCGTGTGTCAGCGGGTTCGAACTTGCTGGTGAAGGCGCCGGTGAGGCTGAGACCTGACCAACCAGATGAGATGCCCACCTCGCTAACGTCCATTGTACGGTCGGGGTCGCCGGTAACTGCCCATGTGCTTGCGAACACAAGGAAATTGGTAGAACCCCATGAGTGGATCATGTTTCCGTCCTGAGGGCTTACGAAGATGATTTCGTCACCGTTGTAGGTTGTGTTTGCGCTGAAAAGATGGTTGTCAGCTGAGAAGAGGTCAGTGTATTTGCTGTGGAGCGGATACTCACTGATGATTTTCTCGCAGATGGATGCGCATTTATCATACATTGCAGTGCCTTTCCAGACCTCGGCGTTGAGGTAGAGCTTTGCGAGAATCATCTGGACCATGCCTTTGTCAGCACGGCCATACTCGTTCTTGCCGGGTTCTGCAAGATCGTTGCCTGAAAGAAGGTCGTTGGCTTCCTTCTCCATCCAATCGAAGAGGGCTGCCCTTTCGATCCTGTCGCCGCCCATAGAGCCGACGGTTGAATTCTCGTCCGTGAAAGGAACGTTGCCAAACATGTCGATGGCGTGGTACCAGCTGAGAAGTCTCAGGGCACGGGCCTCGGCGATGTAGTTGTTCTTGAGGTTGTAACCGGAAATCTGGGTAGCCTTTGACTGGCGGATGAATTCGTTGCAGAGACCTATCTGGAAGAAAATCCTATAGTACATGCTAAGTACGAACTCGTTCGATGCGTTCCATGACATATTGTGGATGTCAAAGAGGTTACCGTCGTTCCAGCAGCAGGTAATGATGTCGGTGGGGAGCTCTTCAGTGTTGATGAGGGCCCTCATATATTGTCCGAAACCACCGTCTACACCGTACATGTCGGGGTCGCCGTTTTCACCGTGTGATGATGAGCAGGCAAGACCCTGGTAGCACTTGGCCAGAAGGCTGGTGAATGCATCCTGGTCTTTGAGCACATCCTGGGGAAGGACCGTATTGGGGTCGATAGGGGTTACGTTGAGGTCACCGACACAAGAAGAAAGAGTGCAAGTCGCGATCAGTGCGACAGTTGCAAGAATATAATTGATCTTTTTCATACCGTGTCAGAATTAGAAGTTGAGTTTCACACCAAGGATATAGGTGCGGGGACGGGGATACATGTTGTTGTCGATGCCGTTGAAGATTTCGGGGTCGATGCCCTTGTATCCTGTGAGACATGCCACGTTGTTGACAGTGGCGAAGATGCTGCCGCCGATTGCGCGTTCACCAACCTTGACGAGGCTGGGGAAGTGGTACTGCAGTGTCACGTTGTCAAGTTTCAGGAAAGAAGCGTTGGTAACGTACATATCTGACCAGTACTGGGCGTAGTTGTTGAAGTTGTGGGCCTCGGCAGTACTGTAGCGGTTGTTGACGAAGCCGTTGGTGGTGAGGTCGGTGAGCAGGTCACCGTCGCTCATCACGTTGTTATATACATAGTTGCCGACATTGGCGTGGGCACTTGCTGCGAGAGTCCAGTTCCTCCATGCCAGCTGGGTGTTGAAGCCGAAGGTCCAGTCCGGAGCTGCCTTGTGGAAGCAGTATTTATCCTTGGCGTCGATCACGCCGTCCTTGTTGAGGTCGACGTATGCACCCTCGATGGGGTTGCCGGCGGTGTCATAGATCTGTTTGAAGACATAGAATGAGTTCGGAGCCTGTCCGGTCTGGTGTACCTGCACCTGGTTGCCGCTACCGCCGGAAATTCCGCCTGTATCGACACCGTAGTAGTCTTCCCTTTCATCGTCTGAAGTCAGACGGGTGACTACGGTCTTGTTGTAAGAAGCGTTGAGTCCGAGTGTCCAGCTCCAGTCCTTGGTGGAGACGGGAACAGCGTTGAGTTCCATCTCGACACCGAAGTTCTCGAGGTCACCGATGTTGGCGTTGAGGTAGTTGGTAAGGTTGGCACCGGCTGCGACGGGTGTCCAGTTCAGCAAGTCGAAGGTGTTTCTCTTGTAAACGTCGAATGAACCATAGAGGCGGTCGTCGAGCACGCCCCAGTCGAGACCTGCGTTGATGGTGGTAGTGGTCTCCCATTTGAGGTCGGCGTTGTAGCCGTTAGGAGTTATGGGGGTTACCACTTTGCCGCCGAAGAAATACATGCTGGCGTCGGTGTTGTATGTGTAGGTGGCCAGTGAAGGATAGTTACCGGCGTTGAGGTCCTGCTGACCCGTCTGGCCCCATGATACGCGGACCTTGAGGGCTGACAGAGGCGCTACGTCCTTGAGGAACGACTCGTTCTTGACGTTCCAGCTGAGAGCTACAGAAGGGAAGAGACCCCATTTGTTGTTGGCGAACCTTGAAGTACCGTCACGACGCAGGGTGGCAGTCAGCAGGTAGCGGTTGTCGAAGCTGTAGTTGACACGTCCGAAGAATGACACCAGGAAGTACTCGGTCTTGAAGGTTTTAGGATTAGAGAGATAGTAAGAAGGATCGCTCTTGGGAGTCGAATCGGCCTTGAAGGTCTCATTGAAACTGTCATAATAGTAATGTGACCATGAATAACCGGCCATTACATCGAGGAAGTGCTTGCCGAAGTCGTGGCTGTAGTCAGCGTAGAACTCGAGAGTCTGGTCGTTCTTGGTCTGAGTGTAGTTGCTGTGATAGCCGGAAGCGTGGTTGTTGGCCTGCTGGGCGGTGGTGTGCATTGACTGCTCGGTGTCAGGAGCCACATCTACGGTTCCGTTTGACTTAGAGTAGTCAAGACCGAGGTTGAGGTTGAACCTGAGGCCTTCAAGTCCGTGGACTTTGTAGTCGAACTGGGCATTGCCGACGAACCTCTTGGCGTTTGCCTTGTCAATCTTGTCGTTGAGCAGGGCTACGGGGTTCTGGCCGGCCATAGTGTTGCAGTTGTCTACAGTGAAGGTTCCCTTGCCGTAGTTCCACCATGTGTAACCGTTCAGACCGTTGGGGTCGCGGACAGGTTTGGTCGGGTCGTATTTGACTGCGGCTCCGATGGCGCCTGTGTTGGCGAACTGGTTGTCCATGTTCATACCCTTGGCATTGAGGTTGACCGTCAGGTGCTCGTCAAGCAGGGTAGGGGTAAGGCTCAGGGCAACAGTCTCGCGGGTCATGTTGGAAGTCTTGAGGGTACCGTCCTGGTTGTGGTAGCCTACAGACACGCGGTAAGGCATGTAGAAGTTGTTGGTCTTGCCGACCTTTCCGGTCAGAGAGACGTTGCCTTCGAGAGTGCGTGCAAGCTGGAAGATTTCCTTCTGCCAGTCGGTGTTTGTCTTGCCAAGCATTGCATAGGCGTCACTGTCTGTGCCGTAACGTTTTGCCATGAGGGCGCGGACTTCGTCGCCTGTCAGGACGTCGATGTACTTGGTGTTCTGACTTACAGAACCGGTGAAGTCGAAGTCTACGTGGACGGCGTTGTCATACTTCGAGCCTTTTTTGGTGGTGATGATGATCACACCGTTGGAAGCGCGGCTGCCGAAGATTGCGGTTGCTGACGCGTATTTGAGGACTGTGAACGACTCGATATCGCTCGGGTTGATTGATGACAGCTGGTCTGAAACGCCGCTGATGCCTACCTCAGAGATAGGGAGACCGTCGATGACGATCAGAGGGTCGTTGTTGGCTTTCAGTGAAGAACCGCCGCGGATACGGATGGTGTTTCCTGCACCGGGGGCGCCGTCACCTGAAGTTACTACTACGCCGGCGCTCTTGCCCTGGAGCAGGGAGGTCGGAGAAGTAGCGACACCCTTGGTAAGCATGTCTGCCTTCACTGTAGAAACAGATCCGGTCATATCGCTCTTCTTGACGGTACCGTAACCGATGACTACTACTTCGTCGAGGAACTCTGCGTCCTCAGCGAGAGTAATGGTTGCAGGTACGTCAGAAGCCTTGAAGGTCTGGGTGGCGTAGCCGATCATCCTTATTTCGATGATGGCATCGGCTGAGCTCACCGTCAGGCTGTAATTACCGT
>JAGCZI010000025.1 GCA_017960085.1 Bacteroidales bacterium | reverse complement strand
GTTCCTGCGAAGGTCGAAGATGGCGTTGGCAGTCTCCTGCGCTTTCTTCTCCAGAGACTTCTCTACGACCTGGCTCTGAGACACCGCAACTCTCTGGAAACCTTCCGCAGTATTTACTGTTTTATAAAGGGTGGTAGTCGCGCTTGTCAGATTGCCCTCGACATCCTTGCCCGCAAAAACATCGTTGTTGGCAATGGAAGGGAACCTCCAGGACTCCGGTTTTCCGGTGTAGCTGTCAGAAGCGATGATAAGGCCCTGAGAGCAGAGCTGGAGGAAATTGGCCGAAGCCGTTCCTCTTCCGGAAAGGTTGAGGGCAATCCTTGTGGAAGGATCAGCCTCGAGATATGGAGACATATCGATAGATTTGAGGGTGTAAGTCACTTCATCAGAAGTACGGGCCGGCGCACCCATATATTTCTGGGCGAACTGGGCGTAGGGACCGGCGACAAATGTTTCTTTCTCAGCCACCACTGTGAGCATTATGGAAGTCTGGGGCAGCGAATAGATCACTACTCCGGCGGGCTGCTCCTGCCCTGCCTCAAGCATCTGGGCATTTGCAGTCTGTATGCCTGCAGCAATGCAGAGCAGAGCACATAGGGTTTTTGTAAATCTTTTCATATCGTTATCGTTTATTATTGTCATAAATTCCGAGATCTTTCCATCTTTTGTGGCTCCACAGCCAGTTGCCTTTGTCTGCAATTATATCACGTTCAAGTTTCGATGCGAATGATTTCGTGATATCTCCGGGTTGAGTGGCGGCGGAGTCTTCGCATATAGCTTCACACTTTATCACGTAGCGGCTCCTGGCGATTTTGTTGATGCCAATGTATGCAACAGGCAGGCCAGTCCTGCGGGCTATGGCCTCGGCTCCGGCCACCCATTCGGTCTTGAGTCCGAGGAATACAGTCTCTACGCTGCCCTTGCCTTCGGGGCGCTGGTCAGCTATGAAAAAATAGACTTTCCTGTCATCCCTGTGCTCCAGGGCGTAGCGCAGGAAACTGCCGGACGGCACAAGATTCTTCCTCTTGAAGCGGTGGAAGCTGCGAAGGCGCAGGAACAGCTCTTCGCTCAGGCGGTTTGACATAGTGTGGTAAGCGCTCATTACGTTGTCATAGCCGTATGTGGCCTCATCGCTGTAGACCGGCAGGCCGGGAAGAAGCTCCCAGTTGCCTGTGTGTCCCAGCAGCACCACCACGCTACCGTGGCGCACGAACATATCGTTGAGCATTGCCCCTCCCTCGACACTGCAGACACCTTTCTTTTTAATGTGCGCATAACTGCGGGTAAGACTCCACACTGTTTCGCATATCAAATCTGCGATATGGAGGTAATAGCCTTTCACAAGGACTTGAGTTTCTTCTTCCGGCAGGTCGGGAAAGGCGGCCTTCAGGTTGGTGCGGACCACCGGCAGCCTGTATTTCAGGACGGGCCCCAGCAGCCAGGCCACGAAACGGGCAAGAAGGTGATGGACGCACAGCGGCAGCAGCGACAGAAGGACTGTCGGAATGAGGAGTATATAAACCGCCAGAGTGCGCAAAAACTTCATTGCAGGGGCTTTTTATTGCTTTCAAATTTAATACTTATTTCAAAATTGTTAAATTTGTTACCTGAGTAAGCTAAAACTTAAATCCATTATGTTCAAAGGACATCCTAAAGGCTTGTATGCATTGGCTCTGGCCAACACAGGCGAACGATTCGGTTATTACACGATGCTTGCCATATTTATGCTGTTCCTCCAGGCAAAATTCGGATGGGGCGGCTCACTGGCCAGCACAACTTATGCAATTTTCCTGGCTGCAGTTTATTTCTTCCCTGTCGTGGGCGGTATCCTGGCCGACAAGATCGGCTACGGCAAATGCGTCGTGACGGGAATCTGCGTCATGTTCCTCGGTTATGTAGCGCTCTCCATCCCCACTGCCGCCAATACACTCGGCGTAGTGCTGATGCTCGGCGCCCTGCTCTGCATCGCGATAGGTACCGGCCTTTTCAAGGGCAATCTGCAGGTGCTGGTAGGTAACCTCTATGACGACCCGAAGTATTCTGCAAAGCGCGACTCCGCCTTCAGCCTCTTCTATATGGCTATCAATATCGGCGCGATGTTCGCACCTTCAGCCGCCACTGCCATAACCAATAAATTCCTCGGCAAGGCCGGCCTTATCTACAAGGCCGACATCCCCGCCCTGGCTCACCAGTTCCTGAACGGTACCATCACTGCCGAGAATACTGCGAAACTGCAGGATCTGGCGTCACTGATGCCGGGCAGTCCCGCTTCGATGCCGCTTGACCAGTTCAGCTCATACTATATCGAGCATCTGGCTTCTTCATACAATATGGGCTTCGCCATCGCCTGCGTCTCACTGATCGTGTCGATGCTCATCTACGTGCTCACCCGCAAGTGGTACAAACACGCTGACGTCAACGCCAAGCAGGCTGCTGCCAAAGGCAATGCAGAGGTTGTGGAACTCACCCCGAAGCAGACCCGTGACCGCATCGTGGCCCTCTGCCTCGTGTTCGCAGTAGTAATTTTCTTCTGGATGGCGTTCCACCAGAACGGCCAGTCTCTGACCTGGTTCGCAAGGGACTACACCCAGGACTATGCGAGCGGCTGGATAAGGATGGGATTCAACATCTGGGTGCTCGCCCTGATCGCTGCCTCTGTCTACACGCTGTTTGGTACGTTCCAGTCTGAGACAAGGAAAGGCAAGTTCATCTGCGGATTTGTTACGGCATTCCTTTGGTGTGCGGCTTATGCCATTGCCAAGGGTATTCCCAACCCTATCGAGATCCAGCCTCAGCTTTTCCAGCAGTTCAACCCGTTCTATGTAGTGGCTCTGACTCCTATCTCTATGGCCATCTTCAGTTCTCTTGCAGCGAAGAAGACAGAGAAATACCCCAAGGGCATGGAGCCTTCTGCCCCTAAGAAGATTGGTCTCGGAATGTTCGTTGCAGCAATCGGATATGTCATAATGATGATTGCCTCAAAGGGACAGGCCTCTCCTGCCGAACTTGGCGGTACCGTGTCTCCCGATCCGGTTGTTCCGGCTTACCTTATCTCTACATATCTCGTACTGACATTTGCCGAGCTGCTTCTCAGTCCGATGGGTATTTCCTTCGTGACCAAGGTGGCTCCTCCGAAATACAAAGGCTTGATGATGGGTCTGTGGTTCGCTGCCACAGCTATCGGCAACTATCTCAGTTCTATCCCCGGCCTGCTTTGGGACAAGGTTCCCCTCTGGGCTAACTGGGGTATACTGATGGCTCTCTGCGTAATCGCAGGACTCATAATGTTTGCGATGCTCAAGAAGATAGAAGCTGCTACTGAATCATAACAATCTTTATGAGGGGTATAAGGCTTTCAGCGATTCTGTTTGCCGTCCTTCTGTTCCATTCTCCGGACGTCAGGGCAGAAGGCAGAGGGCCTTTTGTCTTTCAGGAGAAGACGATTGATTTCGGTCGCATCAAGGAGGCCGACGGGCCGGTAAGCGGCAGTTTCTGGTTCTACAACCGTTCCGACAAGGCGGTGCAGATAGATTTCGTGGCCACAAGCTGCGGCTGCACGACTGTCGATTACCCGACCAAGCCCGTAGAACCCGGGCAGACCTGCGAACTTGTCGTCCGTTTCAACCCGGCCAATATGTCCGGCAAGGTTTACCGCGACGTTACGGTGGTTACGAAAACCAGCGAGGACCGGCTGGTCATCTCTGCCGACGTCGAGCCGGCTCCTGTCGGCCCGGAGCAGACGTACCCGAGCATTGTCGGCAGCGGAATACGCTCCCGCGACCTGGCTTACCGTTTCGGATATGCCGCACAGGGACGCAGTCAGTCGCAGAGCATCACTCTCTACAACGGCAGCGGCAAGACAGTGCTTCTCAAGGCAGAGAGCAGCAACCCTCACCTCAGCGTAAAGGCTCCTTATTCACTTAAGCCCGGAGCTGCAGACGGAATGACCGTGACCTACGACATCCCTGTCTCAGCCTCGAGCTATGGTGTGTGCGATGATGTCATAACCCTCTATGTAGACGGAGTCAAGGCAGAACACCCCATCCGCCTTTCCGCAATAATGGTTGACGACCTTGACCGCAACGACAAAAATGCGCCTTCGATGAGGGTCGACCCTTCGTATTTCACCTTGAAAGACGTAAAGAAGGGCAGGAGCGTAAAAAAGCAGCTGACAATCTTCAATGACGGCAAAAAGGACCTTGTCCTGAGGCACGTCAAGCTGTCCGGAGGCATCGAGACCTCTCTCAAGGCGGGTGCCGTGATACGCCCCGGCAAAAGTGCTGTTTTTGACATCAAGGTGACCGCCCCCAAGAATGCGGCTTCTTCCGAAGGAAGCATTTATATCATAACAAACGACCCTCTAAGGCCGCAAAAGGAAATCTTCATCAGGACCAATACCAAATAACATTAAACTTATACTCATGAAAAAACTTTTCTTAGCCTTGATTGCAGTGTCGGCCATAGCCTTGACATCCTGCACGAACAATGCTTCGGGCAATTATGAGTACCCGTTCCAGAATCCGAATCTGTCGACGGAACAGAGGGTGGACAACATCATCTCCCTGCTGACTCCGGACGAGAAGATCGGACTGATGATGAATGGTTCGATCTCGGTCGAGCGTCTCGGCATCCCTGCTTACAACTGGTGGTCAGAGGCCTGCCACGGTATCTGCACCAGCGATGCTACAGTTTTTCCCCAGGCGATAGGCCTTGCCGCAACCTTCGACCAGGATATGCAGTACCAGATTTACACTATGGTGTCTGACGAGGCACGCGCCCACTGGAACATCACCAATCATAACGTGATGGATAAGACAGAGGCCACAGGAGGTATCTGGAACCAGGGCCTTTCTTTCTGGTGCCCTAACATCAACATCTTCCGTGACCCCCGCTGGGGACGCGGCCAGGAGACTTACGGCGAGGATCCCTACCTGACAGGCGTAATGGGAAGCGCTACCGTAAGGGGTATGCAGGGCAACGACAAGAGATATCTCAAGACCCACTCCTGCGCAAAGCACTATGCAGTCCACAGCGGTCCTGAGTCAGGCCGTCACAGAGATGATGTCTATGTTTCGATGCGCGACCTCTGGGAGACCTACCTCCCCGCTTTCAAGGAGCTGGTGACCAAAGCCGACGTACAGGAAGTAATGTGCGCATACAACCGCTATGAGGGCGAGCCTTGCTGCGGCAGCGACAGGCTTCTGGTCGACATCCTGCGCGACAAATGGCAGTATAAGCATCTCGTGGTTTCAGACTGCGGCGCCATCAACAACTTCTATACTAAGGGACAGCACGAAACCCATCCTGACGCTGCTACAGCCAGCGTCGACGGCGTTCTCTCAGGCACCGACATCGAGTGCGGAACCAGCTACAAGGCGCTCAAAACAGCCCTTGCAGACGGCCTCATCAAGGAAAGCGACTTGGACGTCAGCCTGCGCCGCATCTTCACGAGCCGCTTCGAACTCGGTCTTCACGATCCTGAGTCTATGGATCCCTGGGCCAACCTCGGAGCAGACGACATCAGCAGCCCCGAGCATACTGCTATGGCTCAGAGGGCAGCCCGCGAGGCTATGGTCCTCCTCAAGAATGACGGCATCCTCCCTCTTTCAAAGAACACTAAGACCATCGCTGTCGTAGGTCCCAATGCCGACAACGCAGGTATGCAGAACGGCAACTACAGTGGTACACCCACTGCAGCCAACACTCTTTCTATCCTGAACGCCCTCAAAAAGGCCGTTCCCGGAGCCAACATCATCTATGAAAAAGGCTGCGAACTGGCCGATCCTTATCTGACTCTCGACCATATGGCAGACATCAACGGCGGTAAAGGCCTTCACGGAGAATATTTCAACAACACCAGTATGAGCGGTGCTCCGGTTGCAGCTGCTGACTATACAGCCCTCAACCTCCGCACTTCCGGCGACTACCGTTTCGCTCCCGGCGTCGAGATGACCAACTTCTCAGCCCGCTACACCGGAACATTCGTAGCCGACTTCACCGGTGATATGAACTACAGCATCCGCGGCAACGACACTTGGAAATTCACCGTAAACGGCAGGACTGTAGCTGAGCAGAAAGAAGCCACCAACGTGCGCTATGGCCGCGGTATGGTTCCGCAGACTTCATTCCCGGTAGTGAAGGGCCGCACCTACACCATTGCCATCGACTACACCAAGGGCGCCACAGGCACAGCTTACTTCGCATTCAACATCAGCCAGCGCAAGCTTCCTGATTACAATGAAATCGCAGCCAAAGTCGCATCGGCAGACGTAATCATTATGGTCGGCGGTCTTTCAGCCCAGCTCGAAGGCGAGGAAATGATGGTGACTTACGACGGTTTCAGCGGCGGCGACCGCACCAAGATTGAGCTTCCCGAACCTCAGGTCAAACTCCTCCAGGCAGTACATTCTACCGGCAAACCTGTAGTATTTGTAAACTGCACGGGCAGCGCAATCGGCTTCGGTACAATCGAGAACCAATACAACGCCCTTCTTCAGGCCTGGTATGGCGGACAGGCGGCAGGTATTGCAGTGGCCGATATCCTCTTCGGGGATTACAACCCCGCAGGCCGTCTCCCCGTCACTTTCTACGCCTCTACCAGCCAACTTCCCGACTTCAAGGACTACAGTATGGCAAACCGTACTTACCGCTATTTCAACGGCAAGCCCCTCTATGCATTCGGCTATGGTCTGAGCTATACAAACTTTGCATATGGCGACGCCAAGCTGTCAAAGAAATCTGTAAAGGCAGGCAAGGGTGTGGACATCACGGTTCCTGTCACCAATTCAGGCAAGATTGCCGGTGACGAAGTTATCCAGGTATACGTCAAGAGTCTCGACAATCCTGAAGCTCCCATCAAGGCCCTCAAAGGTTTCAAGCGCGTCAACATCGCAGCCGGAGCAACTGAGAATGTCACGATTTCCTTGGCTCCTGAAGCTTTCGCCTACTACAGCGCAGCAATCGACGAACTCGCTCCGAAAGCCGGCAAGTACCAGATCCTGTACGGCAGTTCTTCACGCGACGAAGACCTCAAGGCCTTAGACTTCCAGGTTCTCTAACTGTAGAAAGCATAAAAATAGTAAGGGCCGCTTCTTTCGAGGCGGCCTTTATTGTATTTCTCAACATATCAGTCGAGGAGGCAAAGGCCAAATATATGTAATGATTAATATAGGAATCCAAATGCCCAGAGCGGAATCTTTCGGGAAACGGATGATTCAATGCCATCGGCAGCAATGTAGGATTCCTCCTCATTACGGATTTGGTCAAATCCCTTGTCAGGTCCACCCACTTCAATCACAACTTTCTTCCCAACTCGGAAATCACCCGTCTTAAGCCCACCATATTCTACTCTATGTCCGGCAGAAGCAATCTGGTTGCAGAAGAAGGTCTCGCGGACCGTCCCGATTTCAGGAGAAGTAAGCGAGGAGAGGGTGAAGAGCAGATTGGTGTTATCCAGAAGAATCTTATCAGGTTTCTGGAGATCCGTGATAGAATCCAGATTTGTGTAAAGGCGGCGGATGAGATTGGCCTCTTCAAGGTATGTAAGATACTTCAACACGGTTCTCCGTTCAATGCCTATGGTCCGTGAAAGCTTGGCAATATCCACCTCGTAAGGGAGCATAACAGACAGAACTTGGAGCAGAGCTTTTACCTTTCGCGTATTACCTACCTCTAGCCCGCGATGCTTGGGAAGCTCTGTGTCGATGATATAGTTTACGACATTCTCGACCCTTGAGGCAAAGTCTTTCCTGCTCTCCAGAAAGAAAGGGTAGTACCCATATTCAAGATAACTGCGGAAATGCTCCAGAGGATGACATTCCTCGAGGATGTGGGAACATATGGCCGACGGTTCCTGAAGAAGATTTTCCAGGGAGAATGGCTCCAGACGGATACCGGCTTTGAATAGCAGGAATTCACGGAAAGACAATCCTGGCATCATCCGTTCCGAAATTCTTCGGGACAGGTCTGCCTTGCCGTCGTTAAGTTGAATAAGAGAGGATCCGCTAAGGACGATCTTCAAGTTTCGGTAAGTATCGTATATCTCCTTGACTTCCCGGCTCCAACCATCATACTTATGAACTTCGTCGATAAAGAGATGTGTTCCGCCCAGCTTAATGAATTCTTCTGCCGTCTCTACCAGCGTATGGGTCGTAAAGTAACCGGAATCCGCTGAGCAGTAAAGGGCCTTGTGGTTGCCAGAGCCAAATGTTTTCCGAATATGCTGCTGCATCAGGGTGGATTTTCCCACACCTTTCGGTCCTTTTATTATGGAAAGCCGGGCATCCCAATCTATCTTTTCTTCAAAATCCCGGATATAATCCATCGGAACATCCCGTATAATCTGATCGTGTCTGGCAAAGAGTTTTTCCATTTATTATACTATTTGATGCAAATATAGTTAATGTTTCCTATAAAACACAGATTTCTTTATAAAATGTGCTTTACAAAACACACACAGCACATAACAGCAAAAATAGTAAGGGCCGCTTCTTTCGAGGCGGCCTTTATTATATTTCTCAAATATCACATCGAACACGCTCTTAGAACATCACCCTCCAGCCGATCATCATACCTATAATCAGCCAAAACCGATTATAACTTGGGCTATTTGGCTGATTTTGATTTTATATTTGGCCAAATAGATAGATATCTTTCGCCGGCACTGCCAGACACAAAGGTGCTGTCGCCGTCCCCAAAACAGGGACGGCGACAGCAAAAACCCGGATAAAACGCTTCCGCCGTCCCAATTATCGGGACGGCGGAAGCACTCAGAGTCCTATGGCGTCATTTGTCAAGGACTATCCTTATGTAATACATAGAAAATTTATTTCCAGCCGAATTGGTGTAATGGTATTCTTCTACTGCCAGCTCCTTATCTCCAAGAAAGGCTTTTGTACATTTTGGATAAGTATAAATGCCTGTTCTTCCTTCGGCTTCCCAAAATGTAACTATGTCGTGTTCGGCATCGTCCCCGAATATTTCAGGACAAGTGAATCTGTATATCAATTGCCTGTCCAACTCTTTATCTTTTGTAGGGCTGACATTTTGATAATTATTAAACAACCAGCTCCCTTCAAAGGGATGAAAATCTTCGCCATGTTGTCGTATAATAAAAAAAGGCCCCTCAAGCTCTAGCCTCTCTTCCATAGACCGCGCTTGCCAAATATCTTTACCTGGACGGACAATGCTCAAGTTATATCGTTCAGGATTGATATGCCCATGCCATCTGTTGGTGCGTTCTTTTTCCGGCATCCACTTCTCGTCACCAAGAGGGGCCACTAAATCATGCCCAGAAGCATCTGTTATGCTGATTTCTATATCATGAATATAGCGATAAAGATCGCTATCAAGAGTAACATTACATCCAGCCGCCACAAATAGCATGACAGACATTGCGACAAAAAACCTCATCAAACTTTTCATACTGATCAATCCAGTTTAATCACATATATGTTTTTTCTATCTTTTAAGCTAATGGCATGTAACGATAGTGGCACACCATTAATATAACTCCAAATACTCAAAAATACGTCTTCTATCAAGATGTTTTTTCAAATAATTAATGCATAGCAAAGCTTTGGCAATCGCATTATATGCCGCCCGACGCCGGCATCACAGTGGTGAAGCTCCAGTAGTGAAGCTCCCTCCCCGGCTCTTATTATTTATACTTTCAGGGAGTCTATCTCGGAGTACTTGTCGAGGATGGCGCGGGCGATTTTCAGCAGTTGCTCGCCCTTTTCGGTGAGGATGATGCTTTTGTCATAACGGACGAAAAGCGCGCAGCCCAGCTCTTCTTCACGCTTAGCGATATGCTTTGAGACTGCGGGCTGGCTTATGCCGAGCGCGGCGGCGGCCTTGCTGAAGTTGAGACTTTCAGCAGCTTCGCAGAATACTTTCAGGCGGTTGTCTGTCATAACAGTCCCAATGTTAGCGTTTTATTTGGTATTTAAGTTTAATGTAGTATATTTGCAGCCCATTTGGAAAACCCAGAGGGGCT
>JAGCZI010000189.1 GCA_017960085.1 Bacteroidales bacterium | reverse complement strand
GGATACAGAAAAAGGCTGATTCATCATCAGCCTTTTTTTGTGTCGGGATACTCCGACTCGAACGGAGGACCCCTTGGTCCCAAACCAAGTACGCTAACCAACTGCGCCACATCCCGAACGCGACAAAGGTAGTGATTTTTTTTATTCCCTCACCGGGATTTCTTCGGGCTTCGCCCTCTGACATCCCCACCTCCTCGCCGGGATTTCTTCGGGCTTCGCCCTCTGACATCCCCGTCCGCTCGCCGCGGGGGCCCTGCAAAGCATAGAATGCAGCTGCTGGCCCTTCGGGCCAACTGGCTGTTTCTGGCTTCCATCCCTTACGAAAGCTAGCTTTCGACGGGATGAAAACCAAAAACAGCCGGTCGCAAATGCGACCAGCTGCATTCTTTTTTGCGGTGAGGGGGGGATTCGAACCCCCGGTACGGTAAACCCGTACGTCAGTTTAGCAAACTGGTGGTTTAAGCCACTCACCCACCTCACCAAACACCCTCAAACGCGGATTCCCACGAGGGGGATTGCAAAGATAGGCAAATAATCCTTTTGCGCAAAAAATATTAGAAGCAGTAGGCTGCCGTCAGCGTCAGGGCGCTGGTCGACACGCGGTTCACAATGTCGCCCTTGTGGAGGTTGAGCACACCGACGTTGTAGTGGAAACTGACGTCGAAGGCGCCGAACTTGTAACCGGCACCTACGCGGACTCCCGCATCGTTAGCCATCTTGACTTTACTCGTATTGTGCATAGCCCAGAAAGCACCCAGCGACAGGTAGGCCGGATCCAGCAGGTAAAGCTCAAGGTCCACCGGCACTGCGACGCTGATCTTCGGGATGTAATCGACAGCACCCGGAGCGAAGAGCACGTCCGCTCCCATCCTGAACGCCACCAGGCGGCTCTTGCGGTATCTTGCCGCGCCCGTAACGACAGCACCCGGCTTGAACCCCTTGTCTTCGGAAGTAGTCACCATCGCAGCTCCTGCGCCAGCCTCAAACTCCCAACCCTTGTCGAAAGCCTCGCGGTCCGGCACGTTCACATATTTCACCGGGCCGTCTGAAACTGCACTGAACTGCAGAGTTCCGCTGTCGCGCAGGAACCTCATAAAATCATCGGCTTGCATTGCCCCCAGATGACGGCCTTTCACCGCACCGGCACGGTCCAGAATCACGAAATATGGAATCTGAACCTCCTTGCGGCAGAAGCGCTCCTGGTATGTAGCTCCAATCGGAGAGTCCACATCCACCATAAGCACATTGTAGCCGTTCATTGCCGCAGCCACGGAGTCAATGCTGAAAACATTCTGCTTCATCGCCTGGCACGGAGCGCACCAGTCAGCCGTGAATATCACCATCACCGGCTTGCTCTTGTCGGGAATGTATTTGGAAGATATGCTCTGGGCAAATGCCGTCACCGACAGCATACTTGCCAGTATAATTGCTAATAATCGTTTCATATCAGATGGTTTCTGTGAAATAAACTGTTCTTATACGCATTGTGTTCTCCTTGCCTGTCAGCACTACAGGAGCCTCGAGACGGATGTCCATCGAAGAAGCGCCCACCTTGACGATGTATTCGCCCGGCGCGATGGTCCAGTGCCAGTCGTCGAAATGGCCGAAGGCCTGGGGCGACATCACCATCTCCACTGTCTTCGTCTCGCCGCTGCGCAGGCTGATACGCTCGAAACCCTTGAGCTGGATGGGCTTGAGTGCCTGAGACTTGTCGGTCGGAGAGACATAGAGCTGCACCACTTCGTCGCCGTCCACGTCGCCGGCATTGCGCACGTCGAAGCTGATCCTGATGGCCTTGGCGCCGGTAGACGCTTTCTGAGTCACCTTGAGATTCGAATACTCGAACTTGGTGTAGCTGAGGCCGAAGCCGAAGGGCCAGGCCACGTCCGGATTCTGCTCGCAAGAATAGTTGTAGCAGAGCGCTCCGGTGCCTTCCACTGCCGGATAGCTGACGGTCAGCTTGCCGGAAGGATTGACATTGCCGAGCAGGATGTCTGCCACTGCATTGCCTCCCTCCTCACCCGGATACCAGGCCTGGATGATGGCGGCGCACTTGTCCTTGAGGTCGCCGATGACCTGCGCACGGCCTCCGAACATCACCAGCACCACCGGCTTGCCGGTAGCCACAAGAGCCTCCACGAAGGCCTCCTGGTCGCCGGGCAGACGGATGCCGCCGCGGTCGCGGTTCTCTCCGCACAGCAGCACGTTCTCACCCATAGCAGCCACGATCACATCGCTCTGCGCGGCAGCGGCAAGAGCCTTGGCCATATCCGTCTCGTCGGGACTCTCAACGCGGCGGCGCATAAAGTAACGCAGCGATGCGGCAGCCCTTGAGTCTCCGGCTGCATTGCCGGCCAGATTGGTGTCGCTCACCCAGTCGCAGCCACGGTTGTAAGTCAGGCTCATACCTGAGGGCAGCTTGCTCTGCAGTCCGGCGAGCAGCGTTATGATGTCAGGATTCACAGGGTCGATGTCCACCCTGTTCCAGAAATATTTCATACTGTGGTAGGTATAGTCGCCGAGCATAGCCCAGTGCGAATTGGCGTTCGGGCCCACCAGCGCCACCTTGACATCCTTCTTCAGCGGCAGCACGCCGTCGTTCTTGAGCAGCACGACCGACTGAGCGGCCATATCGTATGCAGTCTGACGCTCCTCTGCAGTGTCGAACACGATGCGTCCTTCTTCATAGAGATTCGGCTCCTTGTCGAGCATTCCGGTGCGGGCCTTCATCGTCAGAACCCTCTTGACAGCCTTCTCCAAGGTTTCCTGGCTCACCAGACCGCGGTCGATGGCTTCCTGGAGATGTGAGAAGCAGGTGCCTTCTGAGAACTCCACTTCGGTGCCTGCGTTGATCGCCGCAGCCGCCTTGCCTACATAGTCGCCGCGATCCAGCGGAATCTGGTTCACTGCGCTGTAGTCGCTGACGAACATACCGTCGAAGCCGACATAATCACGAAGGATGTCGCCCATTATCTCTTTGTTGGCAACACAGTTGACGCCGTGCACTGCGTGGTAGCCGGTCATTACTGACTTGCTGCCTGCAATCCTTATCACCGCCTCGTGCGGCATCAGGATTTCCTCCATCAGCTCCTTCTGCTCGCTGTTGCCGCCTCCGCCGTAGCCAAGGTAGTGCTTGCTGGTCGTCGCCACTCC
The DNA here is from genome assembly GCA_017960085.1 of Bacteroidales bacterium. GTDB lineage: Bacteria > Bacteroidota > Bacteroidia > Bacteroidales > UBA932 > Equibacterium. Next base: position 1,336 of record JAGCZI010000189.1, on the reverse strand, counting down.
GTTCGCAAGACCGCCGTACTGCAGTCCCTGCACGAAAGCGACGCCCAGGCGGGCTGTCAGGTATGCATCCTCGCCGAAACCTTCTTCAAGACGGTTGAAGGTAGGGTCACGGACCACGTCAAGCATAGGAGAGAGGGCCAGAAAGCCGCCGATCTTGCGCATATCAGCCGCAGTCTGGCGGGTCTTCAGCTCCACAAGAGCCGGATTCCAGGAGCCGGCGTAGCAGATCTGCTGGGGATATGCCGTTGCGCCTTTAGTCGCGATGCCGCTGATTACCTCGTCGTGGAAAAGGGCGGGGATGCCGCTGGGGGTGCTGCTCATCAGCCACTGCTGGATCTCAGCCACCATATCGCGAAGATTCTCGGGGTCGCGCACCTCGCCGCTGCCGTACTGGCACAGATGGCCGACGCCGGCAGGAATCTTCTGCTCGCACAGTGCGGGGTCGAGATGGCCGTCAGGGCCCATAAGCTCGCCCGGACGGATGCCGTAGAGCTGGGCGATGCGCTCTTCCTGAGTCATCTTCTCATAAAGAGCGTTTACAATTTTGTCGGTGGCGGCTGTAGCCAGGGGCTGGTCCACGGCCGCAAGCTTATAGTTCACATTATTGCAAGACATAGCAAGAAAAGCTGTCGTTACAAGGAAAACAATTCTTTTCATTCTGACGTACGTTGGTTTGCAGTACAAATATAGCAATAAATGAAAAGGTCGCTCCGGTTGGTGGGGAGCGACCTTACACACACATCACATTTTTAAAAATCAGATTATTTCCTTGTACTGGTCAGCACTCAGAAGCTTATCAAATTCCGACAGGTCGGAACACTTGATCTTGATCATCCATCCCTGACCATAGGGATCGCTGTTCACCATCTCGGGAGCGCCGTCCAGCTCTTCGTTCTGCTCCAGCACCTCGCCGCTCATCGGCATATAAGCCTCCGCAACTGTCTTTACAGCCTCTATGTCACCGAATTTCTCACCCTGCGCGAGAGTCTCGCCGACCGTGGGGATATCTACGAAAACGATGTCACCGAGCTCGCTCTGGGCGAAATCGGTAATACCTACAGTAGCTACATCGCCGTCGAGGGCGACCCACTCGTGGTCCTTGGTGTATTTCAGTGTCTCAGGAATGTTCATTGCCTAATTATTCTTGTACCCGGCAAATATAATGAATTTTACTATATTATCAAAGTATTTTCAATGCTTGTTTGATAAGGTCCTCCAAAGAGCTGTCTTTTCCTTCCTTGACAAGCCTGTCGAGCACTTTTTCGACCGCTGCCTTCGGGAAACCGAGCAGAACGAGGGCAGTCGCAGCCTCCTCGCGGTTCGGATTGCCGCCTGC
>JAGCZI010000188.1 GCA_017960085.1 Bacteroidales bacterium | reverse complement strand
GCGGCGCGGCATGCGGTGGGGCTGCAGGATGTCCGTGGTGTTGGCAAGGAGCGTCGCATCGTGTTCATCGATCCGTCTATAGCACCCACGACTAAGCCCCAGAAACGGGCTTTCAAGCGGCTGGAGCAGGTCGCCACCGACGTCATTGAGTTGTCTGTCAAAAAAGGACAGTTGCTGAAAGCTGAGATAGCCCGTCGGGTGTCGCTTTTGCCTGGCAATGTAAGATACATATACATAGGTACGCAGCCCCTTGAGGATTTTAGGGTTGTAAATATTACTAAGGACAAAGGCATCACTGAAGGAGATATCGATCAAGCAATCAAAATCCTTATCTAAAATGATCATCATACCAGACACGCACGGACGTGACTTCTGGGAGAAGCCCGTCGAAGAAAACCTGGGGAAGGAACACATCATCTTCCTGGGAGACTACCTCGACCCTTACGCGTATGAGGGAATAAAGCGCGATGTGGTATTCCCACGTTTTGAACGCATCGTCGAGATGAAGAAAAAACATCCCTGTGATGTCACTCTTCTGCTAGGTAACCATGACCTTCACTATGTGGACAACAATATCGGCGGATCCCGCTACGACTATGCTAACGCATCACGAAACAAACAGTTCATCTTAGGCAACGCACAATGCTTCCAGCTGGCATTCACTGCAAAAGCGGGGAGTAAGAAGATACTGTTCACCCATGCCGGCCTAAAACTCGGCTGGCTTAAAAAGCATGACGATATCTTCCCCGCAGACAACGCCTATGCCGCCGCAGTGACGCTCAATATCATGTGGTCGAACAGCCAGTTTCACGAAGCGCTCTTCCATATTCTCGCCGACATTCCTTATTCGCGCTGGGGAAACTCACGCCATGGCAGTCCGGTGTGGAACGACGTCGAGGATATGACTACAGATAAAGAAGAATTTCCCGGCTGGTATCAGATCTTCGGCCACAGCCAGCAGGAGTCCGACCCCGTCATCGGCGAGCACATAGCGTGCCTTGACTGCCGCAAGGCGTTCAGGTTTATAGACAATGGTGTTTTCGAAGAGTTATTGTAAAATGTACATCTATGGATAAGATTGAGAATTGCGGCAAGAGAAGCATATCAGAGTGGGCGAGATACTACCGCGAGTTTGTGCGGCGGCAGAGGTTCCTCGGCCGATGGCCGTTAACCGACGGCGAGAGGAAGACCGCGTGGCGGGAATGGAAGCTACATTCTCTTTACGATGTTGCTGAATGATATTTGACGATTTGGAGCCGGCACCGCATCCACTGACTTCGCTCCTCTGGACGTGATATAAATAGGGGTTGAAAACGCCGGCTCCTTTTTTTTAGATAAGAGCCTTCTGCTCAACAAGAATAATAAACATAACTTTACCAAATGCCTAAGAAGAAAGTAATTTTCCTCGATTTCGATGGTGTGCTGAATACCGAGAGGCATCAGCTGGCGCTGCGCCTTGGCGGGTGGAGACGCCAGGATGAGTACGGCCCATTGTTCGATCCGGAGGCGGTGGAGAATCTGAGGGCGGTGCTGTCCGCCGTGCCGGAAGCTCTCATCGTGGTCAACTCCTCCTGGAAACTGGAAGGCATGGACTGGATACTGGAACTGTGGTCGGCAAGGGACCTGCCGGGGAAGGTGTACGGCGTTACACCTGATTATGTACCCGACCTGTTGAACATCGATCTCGACGACTACGACAACATAGTGATGTTGGCGGGTAAGGGGAACGAGGTCAAGCAGTGGATTGCCGAACATGCCCCAGGTGGCTGCCACTACGTCATCTTCGACGACATGCCCGACTTCCTGCCTGAGCAGGAGGAGCACCTGATACGCACCGATCCATATGTCGGGATAACCGCTGAGAATGCGGCAGCGGCGATACAGATACTTACAGAATAAGGTTGCGCCGCCTCCCTTCCTCACGAGAATTGCGTGGACAGGCCAGATTCAGGCTAGAACTTAATAATAAAGCCATGTCTATATATCACGTCGCTATATGATTCGATAATTATTTCTCGTAAAAACTCATTTTGAGATGCCGAGATGAGGATTTTGGCTTCTGGTTCATTTGCTGCCATACGGAGTCCTGCCTGGAGCTGAAAAGCATCGTCTCCGTCCCCTGAAACCTGCCATTCACGGGACAGCAGGCCCGAAAACCGCCATCTGTCCCCGAAATCGCCACTTTCCCGGGACAGCAGGCCCACAGAAACAAAAAAAGACCGGCTGGGAGGCCGGTCTTTTTGTGATATAATGGGTATTAATCTTAGTCTTCCTTTGAAATAGCACCCATAGGACAAACTGCTGCGCAAGAACCGCACTCTACGCACAGATCGGGATCGATCATGTAGATGTCGCCTTCTGAAATTGCACCTACTGCGCACTCGTCTATACACGTGCCGCAAGCTGCACAGTCTTCTGAAATTTTGTAAGCCATCGTAAATTTGATTTAAATGTTAATGCGATACAAATATAGCATAATTTTTGATTTAGTCGTATCTTTGTTGATACAAAGAAGAGAACTATGAAAAAGTGTGCCATATTGCTTCTTGCCGCCATACTTTCCATATCTGTGTCGGCGTACGCCCAGTCTGAGAAGCAGAGCCAGCCCGAAGATAAAGTCGTCAGCTTCGACACCAAGAGCTACGATTTCGGCGACGTGCTGCTGTCCGACGGCCCCCTGTCCTGCAAGTTCGTGATGACAAATATCAGCAACAGCCCGATCGTGATCCACAACGTCGTTTCGAGCTGCGGCTGCACTGTGCCTGATTATGACAAGAAACCCATCGAGCCGGGCAAGTCTACTTCCATCGAAGTGACCTACTCCAACGACCAGGGCCCTTATCCTTTCAACAAGACCATCACTGTCTATGTTTCCGGAGTCAACAGGCCCGTCGTGCTCAAGATAAAGGGAGTGGTCCACGAGCGCAAGAAATCCCTCGAAGAGCTCTACACCCAGAAGATGGGTCCCGTGGCCCTGCGTTCCAGGACCATCGATATGGGCTACATCGCCCAGGGCCGCCGCAAGAGCGAGGAAGGCGAGCTTGCCAATATGAGCGACAAGCCCGTGAAAGTGACAGTGGCAGCAGACGAGGCAGTCAGCGTCACCGTCTCTCCCAATCCCATTCCGGCCAGGACAGTAGCCCGGGTCAAATACCTGGTCAATACTTCCAACGGCCCGAAGAACTGGGGCAAGACAAGCTACAAAGTCAGTTTCGTGACCGACGGCACGCGCCAGAACGGCGGAGTTACGCTCAACACCACCATCAACGACGATTTCGACAATATGACCAAACGCCAGATGGACAACGCGCCTGTAGTCAAGCTTGAGAGCACCTACAGTGAACTGAAGGAAGTGCACAAGGGCACAGTCCTGCGCAAGAATTTCAAGGTGATGAACACCGGCGCTTCAGAGCTGACCGTCCACAAGATTGACGTAGACGGTGACAACGCCAAGGTCCTGACCAAGATGCCCGTTACCGTCAGACCCGGCGGCAGCGCGACTGTCGATTTCTCGTTCGACGCTTCGAAAGGGGATGGCGAGACCATCAACGTGCTGACTCTCATCACCAATTCAGTCAGCAAGCCTCAGGTCAATTTCTTCGTTACAGCAAACATCGTCAAGTAATCTTATAATGGATTTGAACAAGCAAGGAGACTTCTTCGGGGATTACGACAACCGTGATTCCGCGCTCAACGTCAATGACGGAGTCAAGCAGCCACCTATAATCAACCCATACCTCAATATCAAGAAGAAACCGGCCATCAAGTCGGTGGATGAATATATGGACGGCATCCTGCGCTGCGACCGCGTGCTGCTGAGCCAGGCCATCACCCTGGTGGAGAGCACCCTTCCTGCACACAGGGCCGTCGCTTCGCAGATTATCCAGCGCTGCCAGAAGATATCATCCGAAAAGCGCACGATGCGCATCGGCATCACAGGCGTTCCGGGAGTCGGCAAGAGCACATTCATCGAGGCTTTCGGCTCTCACATAACAAGCCGTGGGCACAACCTCGCAGTGCTGGCCATCGACCCTTCCAGCGAGAAGACAAAAGGCTCCATCCTCGGTGACAAGACCCGTATGGAGACTCTGGTGCACGACCCTCACGCCTTCATTCGCCCCAGCCCGAGCGAAGGCTCTCTCGGCGGAGTCGCCCGCAAGACCCGTGAGACCATACTTCTGTGCGAGGCTGCAGGCTATGACGTGATATTCATAGAGACGGTAGGAGTGGGGCAGAGCGAGACGGCCGTCCATTCGATGAGTGATTTCTTCCTGCTGCTTATGCTTTCCGGCGCCGGCGACGACCTGCAGGGCATCAAACGCGGCATTATGGAGATGTCCGACCTCATCGCCATAACCAAGGCCGACGGGGCCAACATCGACAAGGCCAATCTGGCCAGGGCCCTTTACGCCAACGCGCTGCATCTCTTCCCTCCGACGGAGTCCGGCTGGGTTCCGACAGCCCTGACTTCTTCCGCAGTCGATATGACCGGCCTGGATGAGATCCTGTCCAAGATAGAGGACTATTTCAAACTGGTCTGGGAGAACGGCTACTACGAGCGCCATCGCAGGGAGCAGGCCCGCTACTGGATGTACGAAAGCATCAACGAGACCCTCAAGAATATGTTCTACGAAAACCCGCGTGTGGAGCAGCTGATGCCCGACTACGAAAAAGCCGTGCTCGACGGTCAGCTGGAATCGTTCTCCGCAGCAGAGGAGTTGATAGATAAGTACCTGGGCAAGATATGATCCACATACTCGCAGACGTGCTGCGCGAAAGCATCCTGATCACCGCCCTGGTGGTCCTGATGATGTTTCTGATCGAGCTCGTCAACGTCGCTTCCCACGGCAGTTTCTTCACAAAGCTTAACGGCAACCGCTTCACCAGGGTGCTCTTCGGCGCCGTGATGGGACTTATCCCCGGCTGTGTCGGCGGATTTGCCGCAGTGTCGCTGTATTCCCACAGGATGCTGACCTTCGGCGCCCTTGTGGCTATGATGATAGCTTCCAGCGGCGACGAGGCTTTCGTTATGCTGGCTATGTTCCCCGGCAAGGCACTGCTGCTTTTCGGGGTGCTGTTC
>JAGCZI010000187.1 GCA_017960085.1 Bacteroidales bacterium | reverse complement strand
CTCTACAACAACCAGGCTTTCCAGACTGCAACCTACACTCCGGTGGAGGGCTGCTCCGGCGGCGTGGCTGTCACCAAACTCGGATTCAAGCCCACCAACGACATACAGTGGCGCGACATCTGGAGCCCCAAAGGCGGCGAATACAAACTCACCCTGCGCTGCCTGACCAACGAACCCCGCGGCAATATGATCTACCTGTCTGACAACCCGGACAACGCCCGTCAGGTCAGGATAGCAGCCGCAGATGACTGGCAGGACGTTGAAGTCACAGTGAACCTCAAGCCCGGTCTGAATACCATCAGGATCGCCAACGACCGCAGCGGTATTCCGGATATCGACTATATGGAACTCCAGCCGCTGAGATAGCCGGCCGGTTTTCAGATATTATTAAAGAGAAACCGTTGTCAGATATTTCTGGCAGCGGTTTTTTATGTTCTCCCTGAGTTTGTCGCCGTACCAGCGGATTTCGAAGGTGTGGTAGCAGCCGTCCTTGAAATAAGGCTTCCAGGCGTAGCCGGTGCCCTTGAATCCGTCCACAAGCAGCAGCTTGGACTCCTGGTCCAGCGTCACTGTGAGGGTGTCGAAAAGCACCGCGGGAGTCGAGTCTGTCACCCAGTTGACAGGGTTGATGGCCACTGCGTTGCCCTCGCTGACAAGCGGTGTGGCATCCTCGGGGTCTTCGACGGAATTGTAGCAGATGGTGACGCCTGTGTCGTCCGCTCCGGTCGCAGGGATGATCGACGCATAATCAGCCACCTCTTCGGCTGTGATCTTCCAGCCGAGGACGTAGGCAGCGACCATCCGCTCGTGCAGGCTCTCCGGCAGTTCCTTCAGCAGCTCCACAAGGGCCTGTCCGCCTTGGCTGAAGCCGGCCAGCACAAAGGGCCTGCCTTCGTTATAGTTCTGGATATAATAGTCGAATGCGGCGGAGACATCCTCCATAGTCAGGGGGAAGCGGTCGGCTATCAGCTGATTGTCAAGGTAAGTCTCCATCGTTATCTGACGGTAGTACGGCGAGTAGAAGTTAAGGTCGCCGGACAGGATGCGGTCTACCCCTTCCATCTCCTGCGTCAGGCCGGGGCAGGCCGTCGAATCGGAGCCCCAGGAATAGTGGACGGCGGCTCCGTCCTTCTCATAGTCGAAGGTGGAAGTAGAACAGATGTAGAACAGGTCTACATCCCCGCCGCGGTCGGCGATGTACCACGTCTCGGGGCTGTTGTAATCCGGGGCCGGCGGAATCGTCTCCTTGTGTGTCGTGCAGGCGGCCAGGGCCAGCAGTGCGGCCAGTATCAGTTCTTTTTTCATCAGATCAGCGTTTTTCCTCCTTCATTGTCAGGCCCATAAAGAAAATGGACAGCAGGCAGGCAGCTATCAGCAGCACGAAAGTCCAGCCCCATCCAGCCTTCTGGGCCACGAGGCCGATCACAGTGTTGGCCAGCAGGAAGGTGCCGAGGAAATAGCCGAAGAAACCTGTCAGGCCAGCAGCGGTGCCGGCCGCATTCTTCGGGGCAAGGTCCAGGGCCTGAACTCCGATGAGCATCACCGGCCCGTAGATGAAAAAGCCGATGCCGATAAGGCAGATGATGACCACCGTCAGGTTGTCGATAAACGCCCAGTAAAGGATCACGAACACCAGCACCAGCGACATAAACAGAATGGTCGGCAGGGCTCTCTTGCCTTTGAAGAGGTGGTCGGACAGCCAGCCGCAGAGCAGTGTGCCGGGGATGGCCGCGAACTCGTATGCGAAATATGCCCAGCCTGCGCTCTTGAGGTCGATGCCCTTCTCGGTCAGGATGGTCGGCGCCCAGTCGAGGCAGCCGTAGCGCACCATATAGACGAAGGCGTTCGACAGGGCGATGAACCACAGGAACTTGTTGTTGAGGACGTGCTTGAAGAATATCTCTTTGGCGGTGAGGGTCTGCTCGTGTTTCTCTGAGTAGTTCTTGGGATAATCGTTGCGCCAGGCCTCTACTGACGGCAGGCCGCAGGACTGGGGCGTGTCGCGCAGCAGCACGTAGGCCAGCAGGGCGATGAACAGGGCCACCGCAGCGGGAAACGCGAAGGTTCCTATGAGGAAGTATAGCTCTTCGTGCGTGCCGTAGAACCAGCTGCCGAACCAGGCTGCGCCATACGTGGCCATCGGGCCTACGAGGGCTCCGCCGACATTGTGGGCGCAGTTCCAGATGCTCATCTTGGTGCCTCGCTCGCCTGGAGAGAACCAGTGGGTCATCACACGGCCGCAGGGAGGCCAGCCCATACCGTTGAACCAGCCGACCAGGGCGTTCAGCACGCCCATTACCAGTATCGCCAGGCCTTTGTTTTCTGCGCCTATGAACTGGATGGGAACTATCATAAAGCACATCGAGATGGCGGTCAGGATCAGGCCCATAGGCAGGAACACGCGGGCGTTGGATCGGTCGGACACGCTTCCGTTCAGGAATTTCGAAAGGGCGTATGCGGCGGCGTTGAGACCCAGCACGAAGCCGAGCTCAGTCTTCTGGAAGCCCAGCGGCACCATAGCCGGGATGGCCATAGAGAGGTTTTTGCGGACCAGGTAGAATCCGGCGTAGCCTATGAAGGCGCCGATGAACACCTGCAGCCTCAGACGTTTGTACTTGGCGTCGGCCTCGGGGCCGGTCTGTGCAGGCTTATATTCGGGTTGCTTGAGGAATTTCAGCATTATCTTACTGTTTGGATGAGTATGTCAGGATAGTTGGATATGATGGCCTCCACGCCGCAGTCAACGAGGTGGCGCATCATATCGGGGTTGTCGACGGTCCAGGGGACGACGCCGATGCCGTGACTGTGGCACCAGGCCACATTCTCAGGGGTCACGACGCTTGCCTCTGGACTCCACCACTGCGGTTTGAAGTCGAGGTTCCCGAGCAGTTTCTCAATGTCGCCGCCTTCCTCTGCTTCAGTAAGATATGAAAGGGTCAGCTGCGGCCACTTGGCGTGCATATCATTCAGCGCGCGCACGTCGAAGCACTGCACGATAAGGCGGTCGCCCAGGTTCTTCGACAGCAGCAGCGGCACGCAGGTGTCGCAGAAAACTTTGTAATCCGGCCAGAGGGTCCCCTCCCCGTCGCCCGGCCACGACTTGATCTCGATGTTGTAGTTCACGGGCTTCAGGCCTATCTCTTTTGCATAAGCCTCGCAGACGTCGATCAGCTCGCTTGCCAGAGGCTTCACCTCGTGGATCTTCTTCTGAGTCGGCCAGCGGGTCACCGTCCTGAGTCCTACCTCGTATTTTGCGATGCTGTCGTAGGACATCGTGTAGAGGTACTCCTTAGGCTCGTCATCCATTACGGGAGTCCCATCTGGGCGGATGGAATAACGAGGGTGGAAATAACTGTCGTGGGAGACGACCACGTCGCCGTCCTTTGACAGATGCAGGTCGAATTCAAGAGTGTTGACGCCGAGGTCAAGGGCGTTCTTCATCGCGGAAATCGTGTTCTCAGGCATCAGCCCGGCACCGCCGCGGTGAGCCTGGACGTCGATTACGGGTTTGTGTGAGCACGCAGCCATAAGCGCGCAAGCCATAATCAGAAGTATTTTTTTCATAGGTAAGGTGGTTCAGATTTGTATCACGCTAAGATAGCATTTTTGCGCGTGAATTGCAATCGTCTGAACCAAAGCTTAAAGCATAAAGCCCTCCTTACATCCTGTTCTTGGAATCGCTGCCGGCGCCGGTGCCGCGATACTTGCTCTGGGCGGCGTTGAAGATGTAGCGGACAGAGAACTTGACAAGCTGAGTGTTCATTATGTTCGTCTGCCAGACCTTGTAGTCGCCGAAATCGGTAGCGACATCATTGTGGCCCATTCCTGCCAGGTCTTTGCCTTCGAGACGCAGTACCAGGGAACCATCCTTGAGAAGAGTCTTCTGGATAGCGGCAGAGAGGTCGAAGTAGACATTGGTTAGGTACATGTTCTGATTGTAACCACGGCT
>JAGCZI010000186.1 GCA_017960085.1 Bacteroidales bacterium | reverse complement strand
GGCGACGATTTCTGCCACTCCGTGGCGTATCTGTGCCATCTGACCTACAAGGGGGCGGAAGAGCGCTACGGCAAGACCCTGACCCCCGAGCAGGCGGAGCGCATAGATTTCGAGCTGAAGACCATCTCGAATATGGGCTTCCCGGACTACTTCCTGATAGTACAGGACTTCATCGCAGCGGCGCGTGCGGAAGGCACCTGGGTCGGCCCGGGACGAGGCAGCGCGGCCGGAAGCGTGGTGGCCTACTGCCTGCACATCACAAACATCGACCCGCTGAAGTACGACTTGCTGTTCGAGCGCTTCCTCAATCCGGACCGCATCAATATGCCGGATATCGACATCGACTTCGACGACGACGGCCGCGGCAACGTGTTCCGCTACGTCGAGCACAAATACGGCAAGGACCACATCTCGCACGTGGCCACCTTCGGCACGATGGCCGCCAAGAGCGCCATCAAGGACGTGGCCCGCATCCACCAGGTGCCCCTGGCCATCAGCGACCGCCTGTCGAAGATCATCCCGGCGCGGCCTTTCGACGCCAAGGTGCCCGACCCCGACAACGAGGGCAAGACCAAGGAGAAGACGCTGCCCGTGACCCTGCCCAACTGCATAAAGTACTACCCCGAATTCCGCGCGGCCTACGAGGCTGCCGAGCCGCTGGTGAAGGAGACCATCGACTTCGCGGCGCGGCTGGAGGGCAGCATCCGCCAGACCGGAGTGCACGCCTGCGCCACCATCATCGGCCGCTCGAACCTCACCGACTACATCCCCCTCAGCGTGGTGAAAGACAAGGAGACGGGCGAAAATATGCTCGTGAGCCAGTACGAGGACTCCTTCATCGAGGATGTGGGTATGCTGAAGATGGACTTCCTGGGCCTGAGCACCCTCTCCATCGAGAAAGAGTGCGTCAAGAACATCAAGCACAGCCGCGGCATCGACATCGACGTGGAGAAAATCCCCATCGACGACCGCAAGACCTACGAGCTCTTCAGCAACGGCGACACGATAGCCGTCTTCCAGTTCGAATCGGCCGGAATGCAGAAATACCTTCGCGAGCTAAAGCCCAGCAAGTTCGAGGACATCATCGCGATGAACGCGCTCTACCGCCCGGGCCCGATGGACTACATCCCGGACTTCATCGACCGCAAGAACGGCCGCAAGCCCATCGAGTACGACATCCCGGTGATGGAGAAATACCTCAAGGACACCTACGGCATCACGGTCTACCAGGAGCAGGTGATGCTCCTGAGCCGCCAGCTGGCTGGCTTCACCCGCGGCGAGAGCGACACCCTGCGCAAGGCGATGGGCAAGAAGATCAAGGAGAAACTGGACGCCCTCAAGCCGAAATTCATCAACGGCGGCATCGCCAACGGCTACGACGAGACCATCCTCAAGAAGATATGGGCCGACTGGGAGAAATTCGCTTCCTACGCCTTCAACAAGTCCCACTCGACCTGCTACGCCTGGGTGGGCTACCAGACCGCCTACCTCAAGGCCAACTACCGCGCGGAGTTTATGGCGGCAAATATGAGCCGCAACCTCAATGACATAGAGGAGATCACGAAGCTGATGGACGACTGCCGGCGCGCGAAGATCAACGTGCTGGGCCCGGACATCAACGAGTCCGACACCACCTTCACTGTCAATAAGAAGGGCGACATCCGCTTCGGTCTGGGCGGCATCAAGGGCATCGGCCCGAGCGCCATCAACGCCATCATCCGCATCCGCGAGGAGGGCGGCCCCTTCAAGGACATCTTCGACCTGCTGGAGCGGGTGCCGCTGAATGTGCTCAACCGCAAGGGCCTGGAGTGTATGGCCTACGCCGGCGCCTTCGACAGCTTCACTGACATCACCCGCGCGCAGTTCTTCGTGCCGAGCGCAGCCTACCCCAACGAGAACTACCTCGACGAGCTGGTGCGCTACGCCAACAAGTTCCACAACGACGCCATCAACCAGGGCGCCAGCCTCTTCGGCGACGTGGAGGAGATGAAGCCGGTGCGGCCGCCCTACCCCGCAGCCCCCGAGGTGGACGAGATAGAGATGCTGAAGGAGGAGAAGAATGTGGTGGGAATGTATCTGAGCGCCCACCCGCTCGACAAATACAAATTCGAGATCGAGAATTTCGCGACGGAGAGCATCAGCCACCTGCCCGAAATCCAGCTGCGGATGGAGAGCGAGGCGCTGGTCAAGTCGCAGGGCCGCAAGCTGCCCAAGGACAATGTCCTGGACAAGACTTTCACCGTAGCGGGCCTCGTGACGCAGGCGGCGCGGATGATGACCAAGAACAACCGCCCGTTCGTGAAGTTCGACATCGAGGACTTCACCGGGAGCTTCAACGTGGCGCTCTTCGGCAAGGACTACGAGCGCTTTATGCAGTACGTCCAGGAAGGCCAGACGCTGCTGGTAAAGTTCCGCACGAAGGAGCGCTACCGCGGCAAGGACTCTGGCGAAGTGCACTACGACCTGACGGTCGAGGAGATGCATCTGCTCTCGAACGTGAAGGACGAGTTCGTGAAGGAGTTCGTGGTGGTGGTGCCGCTGGAGGCCGTGACCGCCGACTTCACCGAGGCCCTGAAGAAGGTCTGCAAGCGCTGCAAAGGCAAGGCGCGCCTCTATGTCGACGTGCTGGACCGCGACCTTCGCAGCGACGTGGAGTTCTTCTCCCGCACCATCTCCGTCAGCCCGGAGCCGGCCCTGCTGGACTTCCTGGCCTCCCGCAATCTCACCTACTCGATCCGCTAACGAAAAAGGCTCCGGACAAACGTCCCGGAGCCTTTTCGCTTAACTTCAACAAGCGACTCTTAGTTAGCTTCGCTCAAATTGAAGGTGATCTGGCCTGAATAGCCGTCGATGATGGTGTTGAGCATAAGCTCAGCCTTCTTGTCGGCAGGGAATGTCAGAGTACCGCTGGCGCTGGCGTTCAGGATCTCCTTGTTGTGGATGACAGTGAACAGGTAGCTGATGTTCTCGCCGTTCAGCTTG
>JAGCZI010000185.1 GCA_017960085.1 Bacteroidales bacterium | reverse complement strand
GGGAGCCTAAGACCGGCGAAGCCCGCCAGATGCCCATCTATCAGACTACAACGTTCAAATACGATACTACAGCCCAGATGGCCGACCTTTTCGACCTCAAGACCAGCGGCTATTTCTATACAAGGCTCCAGAACCCCAGCAACGACTTCGTGGCGGCCAAGATCGCAGCCCTCGAAGGCGGCGTTGCGGCTATGCTGACCTCTTCGGGCCAGGCCGCGTCGTTCTACGCCATCTTCAACATCTGCGAGGCCGGCGACCACTTCGTCAGCGCATCCACCATCTACGGCGGCACCTTCAACCTTTTCGCCGTCACGATGAAGAAAATGGGCATCGAAGTCACTTTCGTGGATGCAGACGCCTCTGAGGAAGAGATTTCTGCAGCCTTCCGCCCCAACACCAAGCTGCTCTTCGGCGAGACCATCACCAACCCGTCAGTCAACGTGCTCGACATCGCCAAGTTCGCCCGCATAGCCCACAGCCACGGCGTTCCGCTCATCATAGACAACACCTTCCCGACGCCCATCAACTGCCGGCCCTTCGATTTCGGAGCCGACATCGTGACCCACGCCACCACAAAATATATGGACGGCCACTCGTCATCAGTTGGAGGAGCCATAGTCGACAGCGGCAACTTCGACTGGATGGCCCACGCCGACAAGTTCCCCGGCCTGACGCAGCCCGACCCGTCGTATCACGGCCTGACCTACGCCACAGCCTTCGGCAAAGGTGCCTACATCACAAAAGCCACCACCCAGCTGATGCGCGACTTCGGCAGCATCCCTTCGCCTTTCAACTCATACATCCTCAATCTCGGCCTCGAATCGCTGTCAGCCCGTATGGAGCGCCACTGCAAGAACGCCCTCAAGGTGGCTGAATACCTGCAGGGACGCGAAGAGGTGGCCTGGATCAAATTCCCCGGCCTGCCAGGCGACAAATATCACGAACTGGCAATGAAACAGAGCCGCAACGGCTACACCACCGGCGTGATGTGCTTCGGCATCAAAGGCGGTCGCGAGCGCTCCATCAAATTTATGGACAGTCTGCAGCTCATCAATATGGAGACCCACGTGGCCGATTCGTGCTCGTGCGTGCTGCACCCGGCCAGCCATACCCACCGCCAGCTCACCGACGAGCAGCTGATCGCCGCCGGCGTCCAGCCCGACCTCATCCGCTTCTCCGTCGGTCTCGAGGACCCCGCCGACATCATCGCCGACCTCGACCAGGCGTTCGCCGCCATCCGGTAAGCGCTCCTGCGACAGCAAGAATCGGTCACCGCATACTTTGAGGTAGGTCCTGTGAGAAGTGCCAGACCTACCCCACGGAAAGTACATGGAAAGCCGATTCGCGGGGTAGGTCTCAACCAATCCAGAGGACCTACATCAAAACACCCCGAGACCTACACCGTTTTTGCCAGAGACCTACCCCACAGAAGCACATCTGTCCCGCCATGTGACCCTTTCCGAGACGAGCAGGGTTTTCTCCCGCAAGGCAGCGGCGAGCTTCACCTGACGGCTCGCCTTGCCTTGTGAGGAAAACCCTTTACCGCCTATCCGCAGCGTATAATGTTGTGCACTTCTTTTTGCTATCTTTACACTATGAAAGCAAAAGCATATATCCTTTTCGCGATGGTGGCGCTGCTGCTGTCTGCGTGTGCCGGACAGGAGGCCGAACAGGTGACATATTTCCCTGCGAAGAAGGCCACCGGCATCAATCCCGATACGCATCTTGTCCTCACCTTTGCGCAGGAGCCTCAGCTCGGGACCGAGGGCTTCATCCGAATCTGGGACGCCCGCAGCGGCGAATGTGTTGACAGCTTAGATATGAGTCTGCCCGCCGGCCTCACCCGCAGCCGGACCTACGGGCCCGAATGTGACTACACGAAAGTTCCCTATGACTACAGTCGCGACTTCGTGCCCACCAACCGCAATACCATCCCCGGCACCCCGTCCGGCACGGCTGAGCCAACTCCTCGCGACATGCAGCTCACCATAATCGGCGGCTTCACCGACGGCTTCCGCTTCTACCCGGTCATCATCCACGGCAATACGGCCACCATATATCCCCACAACAACATGCTGGAGTACGGTCACAAATACTATATCACCATCGACCCCGGAGTGATCAGCTGCGGAGACTTCCAGGGCATCAAGAAAGGCAAGTGGACATTCACCACCAAAGCTTCCGGCCCCGCCGATCCCCGCCACCTGACCGTAGCGCTTGACGGCAGCGGCGACTTCAACACGGTCCAGGGCGCTCTCGACGCAGTGCCCGATTTCTGCCGCGACACCACTTGGATCAGTGTGGCTGCCGGCGACTATGAAGAGATTGTGTATGCCCGCAACAAGACAAATGTCCTCCTGAAAGGTGCCGGGATGGACGCCACCCGCGTCCACTACGCCAACTGCGAGGTCTTCAATCCGCATCCCCTGCTGGTCAAGACCAACGAATGGCCTGGCACGTTCCCGTCCCGCCGTGCGGCATTCGCGCTGGACAACTGCAGCGACATCATCCTTGAAGACATCAGCATCGCCACCGACTGCTACGGACAGGCGGAGGGTCTGCTGCTGAACGGGGAGCGCATCGCCCTCTATCGCGTCCGTATCACCGGCTCCGGAGACGCCCTTCAGGCCAACGGCACCGTTTACATGCAGGACAGCGAGCTGATCGGCGACGGCGACACCATTCTCGGCCGCGGCAGCCTGTTCGCCTGTCACAGCAAGTTTATAAACCACGGCGGCCCTTTCTCATGGGTACGCAATGTGAAACCCGCGCACGGCGACGTCTTCGTGGAATGTCATTTTGAAGGCATGCCGGAACGCCCCGCCGACTTCGGCCGCTCCCCTATGAATCACGGAACTACCTACCCTGATGCCGAAGTGGTAGTCATCGACTGCACTACTCGCAACTTCAACCCTCTGGGCTGGAGCTCCATCGGCGAGAAGAGCGCCACGATGCTGGAGTATAACACCCGAGACGCCGACAGCGGACAGCCCGCGGACGTGTCGCAGCGCCACAAATACTCCCGCCAGCTGGACGCCCGCCGCGACGCAGATCTCATCGCCAGTTATCGCAACCCCGCCTGGGTCCTGAACGGCTGGACACCACAAGTGCGGTAAGCACTGCTTCCGCCGAATTGATACTAAAGTGTGAATTCCGGACAGAAGCTGATGCCGAAACGGATGTAGTGCTGGGGCAGGAGGTCCTTGCCGGCTGGAAGGTACTGCTGCATCTGCTCCAGGCCGTAGCCGTACTGGAGCATAAAATAGACGTTGTCCAGTATGCTGTAGTACGGGCGGTAATACATATTCACCTCAACGCCGCAGCGGCGCAAGTGGTCGTAGGGAGTCGCAGTGACGCGGATCTTGAAGTTGGAGTC
>JAGCZI010000184.1 GCA_017960085.1 Bacteroidales bacterium | reverse complement strand
TAGGTCCTCCACTGGGTGCCTGAAGCGGAATACTGGAGGTAGTATGTCCCGTTGTGCTTGTATACCCACGGTCCTTCGATCCACGCTACGTCCGGGAATTCGTTCATCTCGCCCTGGCGCTCCCAGATATGGTCGGGATTGAAGCTGAAATGATGGGTTACAGGGCCCACGAACTGGGTTATGTCATTGGGGTCGAGCTTGACCGAATAGATGCCGCTGATGGCCATTCCGGGCCAGAAGAGGTAGGGCTGGTTGTTCTCGTCGACATAGATGTGCGGGTCGAAGCCCTGGCTCCAGCCGTGCTCGCGGTCGGGAGTGCCTTTCCACTGCCCGAGTACTTCATAGGGACCCAGCGGGTTGTCGGCAACCCAGACGTTGCTGCTGTTGCCTGTCATATAGAACTTGCCGTTGTAAGGGCATACATCGGGAGCTACCGGGACACCAGCCACATAGTGGTATTCCCAGTTGAGCATATCCTCTGATACCCAGGCGCCGCCGCCGGTGCAGAACATATAGTATTTACCTTCCCATTTGAAGACGCTTACATCTCCGGAAGCACTTCCCTGCCCTATCTCCATCGGAAGGGGGTTGCAGTAGCGTGCATCCTTGCCAATGGTCTGGGCATCCAGCATTGCGGCCGAAAGCAGTAGCGAGGCCGCCAGAATGATGACTCTTTTCATAACAGTTATGTTTGTGGATTGTAGATACTTTATTCAGCAAGCCATACTTCCATATTGCCGGCGCCGCGATGGTTCCAGGCATAGTAGGGAATCAGCGCGAGGCCCTTGGAAGCCTTGATCTCAGTCACATTGAATACCTTGCCGTCACCTTCGCTGTTGGTGATGCCGTAATTGGGAACAACTTCGAATGAAGAACCTCCGACGGCAGTGGTGTGTACATCCTTGCCGGCGTTGTCTGCCCATTCGGCACAGTATACCAGAGGTCCGCGCTCCACGGCGATCTTGCCACGGTCGTCTTCTACGTTCTTATTGGCCTCAACGACACGGACAGGCATATCGAAATGGACAGCAATCACGTCGCCGGCCTTCCAGTTGCGGGACAGGGCGACATAACCGTCGGCCCCTACCTTTGCTTTCTGAGTGCTGCCGTTGACGGCGATGCTCCACTGGGGAGCCAGCCCGTCAGCATACTCATAAAGGTCGCCTGGAACCACTTGGTTGCGGACCCAGCCCGGGATGCGGACCTTGACGGTGAATTTTCCGGTTTTATTGTCCTCCACCTTAATGGTAACATCGCCGTTCCAGGGATAGTCAGTCTTCTGGGAAAGGGTCACGCTTCCACCGTCCATCTGCACTTCTGCGGTATTTTCGGCAAAAAGATTGACATACAGGTCCTTGCCTTTCACGCCGTAGACATAGCCGGGAACTGAAGGTATGAAGCGGCAGAGATTGCTCGGGCAGCAGGCGCAGCCGAACCAGGGCTGGCGGGTCATAGTCCTTCCTGAGTTGAAACGGTATACGCTGTCGGCAGACAGAGGGTTCGGATAGAAGAACTTGCCGCCGTCAACGCTCATTCCGCATATCACTCCGTTGTAGAGAGTGCGCTCGAGGCAGTCGATGTATTTGGAGTCGCCGTGGAGCATAAACATACGCTGGTTGAGATATACCTGGGCGATGGCGGCGCAGGTCTCGTTGTAGGCAGTTTTGTTGGGGAGTTCGTAGTCAGCGCCGAAGGCCTCGCCGCTATGCCTTGCTCCCACTCCGCCCGTTATGTAATACTTCTTTGTGACGATGTTGTCCCAGATAGAATCGATTGCGTTGACATATTCCTTGTCGCCGGTGAGGGCGGCGACGTCAGCCATTCCGGAATACATATAGCCGGCACGCACCGCGTGGCCCCAGGCTTCGCGCTGGTCCACCACAGGAATGTCGCTCTGGCTGTACTGGTTCTTGACGACGGTCTTGCCTCGATAGTCCAGGAAATACTTGGCCTGGTCGAGGTATTTCTTCTCTCCGGTCAGCACATACAGCCTTGCCAGAGCCATCTCTGCGATCTGGTGGCCGGGTACGACTGTCTTCTGCCCCTCTCCCGTTCCGATTTCACGGATTACGCAGTCGGCGTATCTCTTGGCTATGTCGAGGAACTTGGTGCTGCCTGTAGCCTGATAGTGGGCGCAGGCCGCATCGACCATATGGCCCAGGTTGTAGAATTCGTGGCTGCCGCCTTCCACCTCCTGCCAGCGTTCGCTGCCCGACCAGGCGTGCGGATGCCAGGGGTTCATCGTCCTCGGGGTATACAGATATCCGTCAGGCTCCTGTGCGGCTGCAACGATGTCAAGCACGCTGTCGATGTAACTCTCGAGTTTCTTGTCGGGATAAGTCTGCAGGATGTAGCTGGCGCCCTCGATGGTCTTGTAGACGTCAGTGTCATCGAACGGAAAGCCGCTCGGCGGATTGTCGGGAGAAGGAGTCACTGCCATCTCGAAATTGCGGTAGCGGCCTTCTGACTCGCATTTGCTGAAGGCAAGCGGTATTGTCACTTCGCGGGCTGCCTTGAGACGGTCGCCCCAGAAGCTGTTTTCGGCGATCTTGACATCGGTGAAAGGAACTTGCGACACCTGGTAAGATGCCGAATCATCGGACTTGCTGCCCGTACAGCCTCCAATGGCCAAAATTGCAAGCAGCGCGACGACTGATTTGATGCTTTTCATATCTGTGTATGTTAATAATATTACTTTTCAAGCCAGGTAAGGGAGTCAACATCGCCGGCAAGCCATACCGTGTCGCCTGCACGGAAGACCGTGTCGGGCTTGGGATTGGTGACGAACTGCCCGTCGCGAAGCATACTGATGATCATACAGCCATAACTGCGAAGGTTGAGACCGTGAAGACTCTGTCCCGTCATATAAGAATTCTCCGTGAGTGTCACAGGCTCCACCTTGAAGGAACTGTCGGAATCGCATATATAGCCGGTGTTGGAAGATCGCAGCAGCGACTGCATAGCGTTCAGCTGCTCTCCGGTTCCGACCGCGAACAGCTTGTCGCCGGGGAATACGACTGTGTTGCCGTCCGGGATGGTATAGTTCTTTGCGCCACGGGTTATCTTGATGATGTTAGCGCCGGATTTCTCCCTCAGGGGCAGATCCTTGAGCCTGCGTCCTGCCCACGATGACTCCTGGGCCACTGTCATCTCCTCGATGTGGACGTCGTATGAGCCCAGGCTCTGCTTCACGGAAGCTGTGACCGGACGCAGCCTGCGGACAGTTTCTTCCTTGTCGTTGAGATTCTGCAGGAACCGGTTTTCAAGCGTCTGGTAGCGCTTCAGGAAGTTGCGCGTCACGACTATCATTATGAAGCCGGCAATCAGCAGCACTACCACCACCCAGCCTGACAGCTTGGCATAATGGGATATGGCTGCCATTATGAAGCCCATCGCTATGAAGATTCTCGTTACGTCAAGACCCACCAGAGGCCACGAATTCGACCTCTTTTCAGCCAGCAGCTTCTGAATGGAAGTCTGCGATTTGTGATGTCTTGACACCAGTCCGAACAGGAAAGGAAGCATCACCAGCAGCGTAGTCAGTATGCATACCGCCTTGTGCAGCTTGGGACTGATTTGAGGCAGTACCTTGGAAACAAGGCCGTCAAGGTATGTGGCCGACAGTATCATAATGGCCGAAAGCAGGACTCCGTAGACAAGCACTCTCGTAACAAAGCCTGTGATGACTTTCTTCCACTCGCTCTTTTCAGCCCTCGAACGTCTCTCGGAGCTGTCAGTCCTGTCGATTTTCGAGAGCAGGCCTGCAGGAAGTATGCGCTGAAGCCATCTGTACACCGGTCCGGCAAGCTTGATCGTGTAGGGAGTCGTGAAGATGGTAAGTACTGAAACTGCGATGATGACGGGATAAATGAAATCGCGCATAACGCCCAGGCTCACTCCTACTCCGGCGATGATGAAGCCGAACTCACCCAGCTGGGCGAGGCTGAAGCCTGAATGGACGGCATTGCGGAGGTTGCCGCCGGCAAGGATGATGCCGATGGTGACGAACAGCACGTGGGTGAAGACTACGGTCAGCGCAAGGATGAGGATGACCCACCAGTGGGCGCCGATCTGCGCAGGAGAGATCATCATTCCGACAGATACGAAGAAGATGGCCCCGAAAAGATCCTTGATCGGGGATATCAGCTTCATTATCTTCTCGTTCTCTATGGTCTCGGCAAGTATGGAACCCATCATAAAGGCACCGAGTGCCGATGAGAAACCTGAAGCCGTGGCGAGGGACACCATTCCGAAACACAGGCCGAGGCTGATGATGAGCAGGATTTCATCGCTCAGATACTTGCTCGTCCTCTTGAGCAGGGTCGGTATGACATAGATGCCGACGACGAACCACAGCACCAGGAAGAAAACCAGCTTGCCGAAGTTGAGCAGCATCTCCCCTCCCGAGAAATTATTGGACACGGCGAGGGTCGACAGCAGCACCATCAGCATAATGGCTATCATATCTTCTACCACAAGGGTGCCGAACACTATGCCGGAGTACGGCTCTTTCTTCAGTCCGAAATCGTCATAGGTCTTGATGACAACGACGGTCGACGACATAGACAGCAGGCCTGCGAGGAAAATGCTTTCCATCGAGGTCCATCCAAGAGCCTGGCCTATGAGGAAGCCGATGACGAACACGCCGACGAACTTGCTGAGCGCCGTGACTATGGCCTGGCTGCCTGCAGCCATAAGCTTCTTGAAGCTGAACTCGAGGCCGAGACCGAACATAAGGAAGATTATACCGATGTCGGACCACTGCTCTACGGCCTCCTGGCTGGATATGCCGAATATGCCCAGGTTGGGGCTGATGATGAAACCGGCGATGATGTAGCCGAGTATGAGCGGCTGCTTCAATGCACGGCAGATGACTGTGCACAATCCTGCCGTAATAAGTATTATCGCTAAATCGTTGACGAAGTTTATGCCGGTTTCCATATTATCCCTCCGTTACTTTCCGGCTGCGTCGCGCTCACGCATACGTTCAGACCTGGTGGACATAGACGGGAACCACATATCGTCTGCGGTGATGCCGCATTCCTTCACCATCCGGGTACTGTATTCCAGGCGTCCGAAGTTGGAGTCGGTATTGTTGGTGCC
>JAGCZI010000183.1 GCA_017960085.1 Bacteroidales bacterium | reverse complement strand
TTCTCAGTGCTGAAACGTATGCTCGAGGGCAATCCGGTGCTGATCCACGGAGACGGCACTTCCCTGTGGACTCTGACCCACAACAGCGATTTCGCCAAAGGATTCGTCGGTCTTATGGGCAATCCGCTGGCGCTGGGTGAAGCTTTCCAGATTACTTCCGGAGAGTCGCTCACTTGGAACCAGATATATCAGTGCATAGCCGATGCCCTCGGCGTTGAACTGAAGCCTTACTACGTCACATCACGTTTCCTGGCAGACGTAGCCCCCGAACTGGATTTCGAAGGCAGCCTGCTGGGCGACAAGTCATACTCTGTAATATTCGACCAGAAGAAGCTCCGTCGCGCTGTTCCGACCTTCATTCCCGAAGTGCCTATCTTCCGTGGATTGAAGATGGCCGTGGACTACATAATGTCCCACCCCGAATGCCAGGAAGAGGATCCGGAGTTCGACGCTTTCTGCGACTGCGTCATCGATACTATGGAAAAAGCGAAAGCTTCCTGCCGCCGGGAGGTTACCAAACTATTGAAGAACTGACAGAATACTCGACAGCCTTGATTTGTTTGCGGAAGCGGGATCTGACGGTCTTGAGACTTTCGATGGATACGCTATGTATTCCGGACGATACCCGTTCAGTTTTCCGCCTGGACCTCGGCTGGCAGAAGACCTTCACCACCGGCCGCGTCGAGCATACAGTCAATGTCGGTGTCTGCCTGGAAAGAAATCGCCCCCTGATGCCCATCCTCCCCTACTTCAGCTGGAGAGTGACGTTCTGCGGCAACTCGCCAAAATAGACGATTCCAGATTCATAAAATGAATTTCGCATTGTCGGAAGCTCCTTACTGTGCGTCTTGTGGGGAGGGGTGAGCCCAAATGCGGCGGGAAAAGCCTCCGCATTGTTGTACAATGCCCCCTGCAGTGCCTGTAGAAAGGGTTGCCGCCGAATGCGAATGTCAGAATAGCCAGCTCGACGCAGAGATGTCGGCATTATTCTTCAGTGACGTATGTCTGATATATGTGACGGCCTGATCTTACGACCAGCGGGTCTGGCCGTTGCCGGTAATCTGATATTTGTAGGTGGTGAGCTCGGGAAGGGCCATCGGGCCGCGGGCGTGGAGTTTCTGCGTGCTGATGCCGATTTCGGCGCCGAAGCCGAACTGTGCCCCGTCGGTGAAGGCTGTCGAGACGTTGGCATAGACGCAGGCGGCATCTACACGGCGCAGGAAGGTTTCCTTCGCCTTTTCATCTTCAGTGACGATGCACTCGCTGTGGCGCGAGCCGAAGGCGGCGATATGCTCCAGAGCCTGTTCGAGGGAATCCACGGTGCGGATGCTCATCGCATAGGCCAGGAACTCCTTGCCGAAATGCTCGGGCTGAGCGTGCTGCAGCAATTGTGCGGGATAGTGCCCGTCGAGGGCGGCGAATGCCCTTTCGTCGGCATATATTATGACATCCTTTTCAGCCAGCGGCGCGCAGAGCTGCGGCAGGTCTGCCAGCCTTGACGAGTGGACAATCAGGCTGTCGAGCGCATTGCATACGCTCACGCGGCGGGTCTTGGCGTTGAAGACGATGTCACGGCCCTTGGCCAGGTCGCCGGCAGCGTCAAAATATGTGTGGCACACTCCGGCCCCCGTCTCGATGACAGGCACCTTGGAATTCTCCCTGACATACTGTATGAGTGAAGAGCTTCCGCGGGGGATGATGATATCTACGTAGTCGTGGGCGTCGAGCAGCTCTGCGGTGGCCTCTCGGCTAGAAGGCAGCAGGGTGCAGATGCTGCTGTCCAGACCGTGGCTCTCAAGAACCTTGTGGATGACGGAAACGATAGCCTCGTTGGAAGCAGCCGCGTCGCTGCCGCCCTTCAGCACCGTGACGTTGCCGGACTTGATGCAGAGCGAGAAGACGTCGCTTGTGACGTTCGGCCTGGCCTCATAGATGACACCCACCACTCCGATAGGGACGCTCACCTTGCTGATGGTCATTCCGTTGGGTCTCGTGGCTGATGAAAGCACCTTCCCCAGCGGGCTTTCCAACTTCGCCACGTTGGCCATATCGGCGGCCTGAGAAGCAATCCTTTCGGCAGTGAGCTTCAGACGGTCGTACTTGAAGTTGGAAGGGTCCATCTTCGTAAGGTCCAGGGCGTTCTGTGAAAGGATGAAATCAGTCTCGGCTACGAGGGCCCCGCTGAGGTCTGTCAGCACCTTGCTGACGGTTGCGTCGTCTATGTCGCACATCCTCGCGGCGGCCTTGGCAGCCGCGGCAAGCATCTTCTTTACTTCGCTCATATTATCGGTTGGTTTTGAAACGTGAGTAGGGAACTTCGGAATCGCCGTGAAGTATGTCGGTCAGAATGTCATCTCTCTTGCCGTTGGCGATGACTACCTCTATGCCCTGACAGGCTATCTTGCGGGCCATATTGAACTTGGTCTTCATACCGCCGCGGCCGTTGGCGGACTTCTTTTCCCCGATGTATTCCAGCACCGAGTCGTCTTTCGGGTCGATGTCGCGGATGAGCTTGCTGGCGGGATCTGCGGGATCACCGGTGAACACTCCGTCGACATTGCTGAGGATGATCAGCTCGCTGACGCCCATCATCGTGGCGATCAGGCCTGCCAGCTCGTCATTGTCGGTGAACATCAGCTCGTGGATGGCAACAGTGTCGTTTTCGTTCACTATGGGGATTATGCCGGCCTCAAGCATCACCTTCATACAGTTCTTCTGATTGAGGTAGCTGGTCTCGTCGGTGAAGTTGTCCTTGGTTGTGAGGACCTGGCCGCAGTTGAAGCCCTGCTCACGGAAGAACTGGTAGTAGTTGTGCATCAGGCGGGCCTGGCCGACAGATGAGAAAAGCTGGCGCTGGGAAACGTCGTCGAGCTCGTGGTCGACTATTATTTCGCTGCGGCCGCTGGCCACGGCGCCTGAAGTTATGACGATAACCTTGTATCCTTCGCGTCGCAGGTCGCTGATCTGGTCGACGAGGGCGGAGAGGCGGGTGATATCCAGCCTGCCGTCGGCGCGGGTAAGCACGTTGCTTCCTATCTTAATGGCGAGAAGTCTGTCCATCCGGAATGTTTTAATGTGGCAAAAGTAGGAAATAACCGATTAATTTTAGTTAATTCGCAGCAGTTAATGACACGTGCAGTTATGATTTACGAAGAACTCCCGCTGGAAACATACGAAGACATCGCCTCCCGCATCCTCTATGAGGACAACCACGTGCTTGTAATAAACAAGAAAGTCGGCGAAATAGTCCAGGGCGACAAGACAGGAGACGAGGCGCTCAGCGAGACGCTGAAGCGTTTCATCGCGCAGCGCGACGGCAAGCCCGGCCACGTCTTTATGGGAGTTCCCCACCGCCTCGACCGCCCCGTCAGCGGCGTCGCACTTTTCGCCAAGACCAGCAAGTGTCTGGAAAGGATGAACGAAGCCTTCCGCGACGGCAGCGTCCACAAGACCTACTGGGCACTTACCTGCGCCGCTCCGAAGCCCGCCGAAGGGGAACTGAAGCACTGGCTGGTGCGCAACGAGAAGCAGAACAAGTCGTATGCAAGCCTTCAGGAGAAACCAGGTTCCAAAGAAGCCAGGTTGAGATACAAGCTGCTGAAGTCGTTCGACCGATATCATCTTGTGGAAGTGGAGCTGCTCACCGGCCGGCACCACCAGATCCGATGCCAGCTTTCGGCCATAGGCTGCTGCATCAAAGGCGATTTGAAATACGGAGCTCCGCGCTCCAACAAAGACGGCGGCATCTGCCTGCACGCGCGCAGCATAAGCTTCACGCATCCTACGCGGAAGGAAGAAATCTCGGTGACAGCTCCGGTGAGCTGGCCTCCTTTTATCGAAGAGCTTTAGTCGAATATCACCGTCTTGTTGCGGAACACCAGGATCTTGCGGTCGATGTGCTTCACGACTGCACGGGAGAGGACTATCTTCTCCAGGTCGCGTCCTTTGCTGACGAGGGTTTCCACGCTGTCTTTGTGGGTGATGCGGGCCACATCCTGCTCGATGATGGGGCCTGCGTCAAGCTCGGCGTTGACGTAGTGGCTGGTGGCGCCGATGATTTTCACGCCGCGCTCGTATGCCTGATGGTAGGGCTTCGCTCCTACGAATGCCGGCAGGAAGGAGTGGTGGATGTTGATGATCTTGTTGGGATAGCTGGCGATCATATCGTCGCTGATGACCTGCATATAGCGGGCAAGGACTATGAAGGTGACTCCGTTTTCCTTGAGAAGCTTGAGCTCGGCGGCCTCCTGGGCGGCCTTGTTCTCGGGAGTGATGGGGAACACGTGGAAAGGTATCCCGAACTGCTCCGCTATCGGGCGCAGGTCCTCGTGATTGCTTATTATGAGCGGAATGTCGACATTCCATTCGCCTGCAGAATATCTGGCAAGCATATCGTAGAGGCAGTGCGACATCTTGGACACAAATATGGCCATACGAGGCTTCTGGTCGGTGAAGTACAGCCAGAACTCCATCCCGTATTTGTTGGCGTAAAGGGTCTGGAAATACTCGCCGATGCGGTCCTTGGGGATGAGGAATCTCTCGAGCTGCCACTCGATCCTCATAAAGAAGGCGTTCGCGCGATGGTCCACGTGCTGGTCGAGGTTGACGATGTTACCTTTGTTGACGGTGATGAAATTGGTGATTTCCGCTATGATGCCAGGAGTGTCCTGACAGTGGATCAGCAGAATTGCGTTCCCTTGGTTGTCCATATTCCTCTGTTTCGCTTGTATGTCAGGCCGCAAAATTACATTTTTTTTCGATTGTAAGGAGAGTGTCTGCCATTTTGTCGCACCGGCTGCCGATGGCAAACAATTTGTGTATCTTTGCGCAGCTTTAAACAAGGTATTATGAAAAAGAAACATAACGAACACAAAAACGAAGAGGAACAGCGTCCAGCAGCAGGCCAGGAGGCTCCTCAGGAAGAAGTGAAGGAAGAGACAGCGGAGCAGCAGGCTGAAGAGCCTGGAGCAGAGCAGCCTTCCGCACAGGAATTAAAAGACCTTCAGGACAAGTTGGCAGAGGCCAATGACAGATATCTGCGTC
The DNA here is from genome assembly GCA_017960085.1 of Bacteroidales bacterium. Classification (GTDB taxonomy): domain Bacteria; phylum Bacteroidota; class Bacteroidia; order Bacteroidales; family UBA932; genus Equibacterium. The sequence continues at coordinate 643 of JAGCZI010000183.1, read as the reverse complement.
TCGCAGCGGAGTTCGACAATTACCGCCGCCGCAGCGCGAAGGAGCGTATGGACTTGATATCGTTGGCCAATGAGAACCTGGTGAAGGATATGCTTCCCATCGTAGACGATTTCGAAAGGGCTATTGCAGCTATGAAGGATTCAGACGACGCCGCTTCTGCGAAGGAAGGAGTCGAACTGATCTACAACAAAGTGACTGCTTTCCTCAAGAAGAACGGCGTCAAGGAGATCGAGGCTGTCGGCAAAGACTTCGACACTGATTTCCACGAGGCTGTGGCTCAGTTCCCGGTACAGGAAGAAGACAAGAAAAACAAAGTAATCGACGTCACCCAGAAGGGCTATACTATGGGTGAGAAAGTCATTAGATATGCCAAGGTTGTGACAGGTGTCTAATCTTTGGCAAGGAGGCTTATATGGCAGAGAAAAGAGATTATTACGAGGTCCTCGGGGTAGAGAAGAACGCCAGTGAGGAAGAGATTAAGAAGGCTTACCGCAAGAAGGCCATCCAGTATCATCCCGACAAGAATCCGGGCGACAAGGAGGCAGAGGAGAAGTTCAAGGAGGCCGCGGAGGCATACGACGTGCTCAGCAACCCTGACAAGCGCGCACGTTACGACCGCTTTGGACACGCCGGTATGAGCGGC
>JAGCZI010000182.1 GCA_017960085.1 Bacteroidales bacterium | reverse complement strand
GTAGCCGGCCTTGACAATGTATTCCTCGCGGCTGGCAGCATCCATTGAGTCATCTTCCATACATCTGACAAGCATCCTTGCTACCGGAATCTCATTGACGGGGTTTTCGGTGAGCGAAACGCGGATTGTGTCGCCGATGCCCTGCTTCAGCAGGGAGCCGATCCCGACTGCGGATTTCATACGGCCGCTGTCGCCGTTGCCGGCCTCGGTGACGCCGAGATGGAGAGGGAAGAGCATACCCAGTTCATCCTGCATTGCGCGGTACAGCAGTTCGTACGCCTCAACCATAACTTTGGTGTTACTTGCCTTCAGCGACAGCGTCAGGTTGTAGAAATCGTTCTCAACGCAGACCTTGAGCCATTCCATAATGGCATTGCACATACCAATTGGTGTGTCGCCCCAGACAGAGGTAATGCGCTGGCCGAGGGAGCCGTGGTTAAGGCCGATGCGGAGCGCTGTGCCGTGGTCCTTGCAGACCTGCAGCAGGCTGCGGAGCTTAGCCATCGCCTCGCCGTGGTCCTTGGAGAAATTGCCGGGGTTGATGCGGACCTTGTCGGCTATTCCTTCAGCCGCGGCCAGAGCCACTTCAGAATTGAAGTGCACGTCGGCTACAAGAGGGGTGAAGATGCCTTCGGAGCGGAGAGCCTGGCGGATCTCGCCGAGGGCGCGGACCTGGCGCAGGCCCTGGGTGGTAAGACGGATCATCTCGCAGCCCGCTCCGGAGAGGTCTTCACACTGCCGGACGCTTGCGGCCACATCGAGAGTGTCGGTGTTGCACATCGACTGCACTACAATCCTTCCGTCGCCGATGTTTACGTCACCAACTTTGCAAATTATTCTTTCCATAGGTCAGAACAGATGATAGAAGAGGGTGAGGTTGACTAGTATGTTTCTTGGAGTAGCGATGAGCCAGTATTCGTCGCTGTATTTGTTCATATGGTAGAAACTGCTGAGCGAAAACTGGTAATCGCCTTCCAGCTGAAGTTCGAAACGGCCGAATATCACCGCGAATCCGGCACCGCCCATCAGACCGTAGTCAAAGCGGTTGTCGTACTGGTCCCAGCTGTCGCCCTCCTTGAGGGTCTGGAGCCTGTATCCGGCGTAGGGACCGATTCCGGCAATGAACCTGAAACGTGAGAAGTCGAAATGGAAGTGGGAGAGCAGGGAAAGCTCGGCGTAAGACACGTCCTCATCCTCAAGCCATTGGCTGGTGAAAGCATATTCACCGTATTTCGCGGCGACCTGGAAACCGAAGTTGTTCATCATATTCCACAGGGAGTTGTAGTACGTGTATACAAGAGATATGTTCTTGTAGGTGCTGACTCCTTTGGCCCCTATGTCTGGGGTGGCCTTGATGCCGTTAAGCTGGTAGGTGCCGCGGATGCCGAGCATTCCTACCGGTTTGAACTTGGAGACCTCCTTGACCGTGGAATCCTGGATGAGGATCGACAGGTCTTCATCGGTAAAAGGATTGAATCCTTCGCCGTTCTGGGCGGAGGCGCAGACAGACAAGAATGTCAGTATGGCTATGGCGACTGTCTTTCTCATAATTCAATGTCTTGCTCTATGTCGGTCTGCTCGGGCAGCTCTATGGTTTCTGTGCCGTCCGGCTTCTTGAATACGATCACCCTCTCGGGCTGCTTGCGTTCCAGCAGGTTTCCGGAGTCGAAGATGCCGTTTCCGTTACGGTCCTCAGTGATGCGGAAGGTGTACTCGCCGGCGGCAAGGTAGGGGAAGTACAGCTGGCCGTCCTTCTCTATGGTGAACTTGCGAAATACATTCTTCCTGTCGGGCGAAACGAGCTCGATGATATATCTGGTGTCTTTTATACCTTTCACGTTCAGGGTGATGGATCCTGTCTTGTCGGTGTTGGGAAGTTGGATGTCGATGACTTTCTCAATGTTCTTGCGGCCGTAGATGTCGTGGAAGGTGCCTTCGGGATAAATGACCTTGTATTTGTATCCGGTCTGGTATTTCTGTGAGGACTGCATCCTGTAAACCCCGAAGAGGGAAGAGTCCTTCTCGAAGACGAACGATATGGTGTCGTTCTGGTTCTTGGGATTGGTCGATATGAAGAGGATGGCGGACGTGTCGATGCTGGCGACAGGGTCGGGGAACGTGAGCGTTATGCCGTCCTGCTCGACATTCTCGTTCTTGCAGTCATATTTAAGCTCGATCAGAGTGTCGGCCTTTGCCTTGTCCGCAAGTGTCTTCTTCTGCTCATCCGAAAGGCTGACTGCGACATCTTCCTTTGTCATTGCGAGATTGCCGAGAGAGTCAGTCTTGAGGTATTCCACAGTGAGCAGCAATGAGTCGGGGAGGGTATATTTCGTGTCTATCCAGAAATCCATACTGTCCCTCTCGGGAGTGAAGTTGGTGATGATGGCCGATGAGTCGACACCGAATATCTGGAATGAATTGAGTACGGTGTTATGGGCGTTGAACCTGATGAAACCTCTCTTGGCGTCGCTGCGTCCCTTGTTTTTGATGAACTGTCTTGAAGCAGTTTCCTTGAACAGGTAGAGCGACACCTGGGATTCACGTTTCTGGCATTCCAGCGTGTCGGTCATCAGGAATGAGCCAAGTTCGTAAATGGAATCCCTGACAATCAGCTCGGGTGTGAAGAGGGAATCGTAGAAAGCGACGTAATCTTCGCCCTGCATATACAGGTTGTCCTTGTCCTCGTCGGTGTATGCGTATATCTGGTAAGGCTTGGGTTTGATGTTGCGGATGACGAAGAAACCCCAGTCGTCTGAACGGGTTGCGGCGGCCGGAAGGGTTTTCATACAGGCCGAATCGCTCAGGTCGTCGTACAGGGCGACTAGCGCGTTCTTGACAGGAGTGAGCTTCTCGCAGTCGTAGACGGTGCCGGTGACGTACATCGAGTCGATAGTGTCTCCGGTCGAGAAGACGTATGTGAAGCGGGGAGCCATATTGCCTTCGTTGTTGTCGGCAAGGGCATTGTTGAAATCAATGGTGTAGGTCGTGTTCTCTGCCAGGGTGTCCCTGAGGGTCACCAGTATGGACTTGCCTTTCACCTTTGCCGAAGGTGCGTGCTTGGTGGGAGGGGAGAGATAGATTCCGGAGGCTTCCTTGACGACGGTGTATTCGTTGTATGTCAGGGCTACCTTGACATCGGCCAGAGGCATATTCAGCGTTCTGTCCGCCGGCTCTATCTTCAGCAGCACAGGAGGTATGGTGTCTTTCGGCCCTCCGCTGGGCGCGGCCTTGGTGTTCGCACACGAATGCGAGAAAAGGCAGCATAGGACTGTCAGCAGTATCAGGATTATGGCGGTGACGTTTCTATTCATCTTCAATGTTTGTTCTGAGCACGCTGTCGATGCCCCTTATGTTTCTCAGACGCTCTATCAGCCGGTCGAGGTCTTCGGTATTGTGTACATACAGGTCGATGTATCCTTCGAAAACCTCGTCGTGGGCTTCGATGACTATCTTTCTGATGTTGACCTCGAGGACGAGCGATATCTCCTTGGTGATTTCGTTAAGGATGCCGATGCGGTCGATGCCCCTGATGGTAATCTGGGTCAGGTAAGACATCAGGAAGTGCTTGCTCCATCTCACCGACACTATCTTGTCGCCGTTCGTGGCGGCGAAATCGGTGAATACCTGGCAGCTGGTCTTGTGGACCGTGACACTTCCGTCGCTGTTGATCACTCCGACTACATTGTCGCCGGGGATGGGATGGCAGCAGTCGGCTGTGTGGAATGAGATGGTGCCTTTGTCGATATCTTCTTCGAGGAGGTAATCCTTGCTCTTGTCTATCTTGCCGTTGCCGGTCACGGGGGACAGCAGCTTGATGCCCCACATCTGGACGTCACGCTTGCGGGCATTGCTCTTGAGCGCTTCGTCGAGGTCTTCGAGGTCGATAAGGCCGATGCCTATCCTGTTGTAGAGCTCCTCCTTGTTGTTCATCTTGTAGTAACCGATGAGTTTGCGGATAACCCTGGCCTGCAGGATGATATTGCGCTCGGCGAGCTTCTTCTTGAGGATGTTTATACCGGTGGCGATGTTGTCCTTGTTGATGCTTTTCATCGAAAGCAGCACCTGGTTGCGGGCGCGTGAGGTGACAAGGAAGTCGAGCCACTCCCTCTTCGGCTTTGCATTGTCGGAGGTGATGATCTCCACCTGGTCGCCGTTGTTCAGCACGGTCGACAGGGACACGAGCTTCATATTTACCTTGGCGGCGATGGCCTTGTTTCCGATGGCGGAGTGGATGTAATATGCGAAGTCAAGGGCCGTGGAGCCTTTGGGGATGCTTATTGACTCGCCCTGGGGAGTGAATGCGAACATTTCACCGGCAGTAAGCTCCTCGTGGAAATTGTCGAGGAACTGCAGTGCGTTTGCGTCCGGATTGTCCAGGATGTCTTTGACTCCCTTGATCCAGGTGTCTATGTCGCGGTCCTGCTCGTAAGTGTCGGTAGGGTGGGCCTGCTTGTAAGACCAGTGTGCCGCGACTCCGCTCTCAGCGATGGCGTTCATCCTGTCGCTGCGGATCTGGACCTCGATCCACGTGCCCTCGGAGATAACAGTGAGGTGCAGGGCTTCGTATCCATTGAGTTTTGGAGAGCTGACCCAGTCCCTCGTCCTTTCGGCCTTGTATCTGTACTGACTGGTAATGAGTGAGAAAATGTTCCAGCACTGGTCCCTCTCGGTGGCGTTGGTGTCGGTCTTCGGCTCGAAGATGATCCTGACGGCGTAGATGTCGAATATCTCGTCGAAAGGTATGTTCTTCGTCGTCATCTTCTTCCAGATGGAGTAGGGGGTCTTCATCCTCTTTATGATGCGGAACTTGTATCCG
>JAGCZI010000181.1 GCA_017960085.1 Bacteroidales bacterium | reverse complement strand
GGCCAGGGGCACCTGGTGGATGCGGGCCACGTCCTTGATGGCGCTCTTGGCGGCCATCGTGCCGAAGGTGGCCACGTGCGAAATGTGGTCCTTGCCGTATTTGTGCTCGACGTAGCGGAACACGTTGCCGCGGCCGTCGTCGTCGAAGTCGATGTCGATATCCGGCATATTGATGCGGTCCGGATTGAGGAAGCGCTCGAACAGCAGGTCGTACTTCAGCGGGTCGATGTTGGTGATGTGCAGGCAGTAGGCCACCACGCTGCCGGCCGCGCTGCCTCGTCCCGGGCCGACCCAGGTGCCTTCCCTGCGCGCAGCGGCGATGAAGTCCTGCACTATCAGGAAGTAGTCCGGGAAGCCCATATTGGAGATGGTCTGCAGCTCGAACTTGATGCGGTCGGCCTGCTCGTCGGTCAGAGTGCTGCCGTAGCGCTCCTCGGCGCCTTTGTAGCACAGGTGGCAGAGGTAGGCCACCGACCAGGCGAAGTCCTCGCCGCGCGGGGCTCCGGAGGTGTTGTTGAGGCCGACGTCGATGATGTCCGGGTATTTGGCCAGGTAGCTGTCTATGTTTGCGGTGAAGTCGTCCGGCAGGATGAACTTCGGCAGGATGGCAGGGGAGTCGATGTCGTAGCGCTCCACCTTCTCGGCCACTTCGAGGGTGTTGCTGCACACTTCCGGGTGGTCGGCGAAGATGGCCTCCATTTCTTCCTGCGTCTTGAGGTACTCCTGCTGCGTGTAGCGGATGCGGTCCGGGTCATCGTAGTTGTCGTTGAAGGTCAGGCAGATGAGGCGGTCGTGCGCCGGGCCGTCCTCCTTGCGGACGAAGTGCACGTCGTTGGTGGCGATGACCTTGATGTCGTATTTGTCGGCCAGGTCGAAGATGGCTTCGTTAACCACCTGCTGCATCATATAGACTTTCGTGTCGGCGCCGGGGATCTCGGTCTTGTGGCGCTGCACCTCGAGGTAGAAGTCGTCGCCGAAAAGGTCCTTGTACCACTTGATGCTCTCCTCGGCCTTGGCGAAGTTGCGGGTGTAGATGGCCCTCGGGATCTCGCCGGCCAGGCAGGCGGAGCTGCAGATGAGGCCTTCGTGGTATTTGAGCAGCAGCTCGCGGTCGATCTTGGGCTTCTGGTAGAAGCCGTCGATGTAGGAGTAGGAGCTCAGCTTCACGAGGTTGTGGTAGCCGGTCATATTCTTGGCCAGCAGGATGAGGTGGTGAGGGCTGCGCTCTTCCTTCTTGACGGCGGGGCTGACGTCCGAGGTCTCGTTGATGAAGCGGTTGTCGTTCGGCGAGACGTACATCTCGCTGCCGATTATCGGCTTGACGTCCGGGTATTTCTTCGCGAACTTGAAGAACTCCTTGACGCCGTACATATTGCCGTGGTCGGTGATGGCAAGGGCGGTCTGGCCGTCCTCGTGCGCCTTCTCGAAGAGCTTTGCTATCGGGGCGGCGCCATCAAGGATGGAGTACTGCGTGTGGACGTGGAGGTGTACGAAGGACATATCCTTACAAAGATAGGAAATAAAGACGGTTCCCCGCCTTCCGCGGCGGGGAAGTTATGCACAGCTTTTCGGTTTGTGGCTCCTGGGCTATTTCTCGGCGGACATCACGAAGCGCAGCGTGCCGCCGGAGAGGATGTCGTCGTGGCTGATGGTCTTGCCGGTCAGCGGCTTGCCGTTCAGGTACATTTCCTTGACGTAGATGTTCTGCGGGCCGTAGTTTTCGGCTTCGACGGTGAAGCGGCGGCCGTTCGCCAGATTGATGGTGGCCTTGGGCAGCTGCGGGGCGCCGAGGACGTACTCTCCGCCGCAGGGGTTCACGGGGTAGAAGCCGAGGGCCGAGAAGATGTACCAGGCGGACATCTGGCCGCAGTCGTCGTTGCCGCACAGGCCGTCCACGTCGTCCTTGAACTGCGTCGCGAAGATCTCGTGGATCAGCTCGGCAGCGCGGTCCTGACGGTCGGCCAGGGTGAAGAAGTAGACCACGTGGTGGCTCGGCTCATTGCCCTGGGCGTACTGGCCGATGAGGCCCGACACGTCGCTGACGTCGCCCATTCCCTCCACTTCGCTGGGGATGGTGAACAGGCTGTCAAGCTTGTGCGCCAGCTGGGCGTGGCCGCCGTAGAGGCTGGCCAGACCCTCGAAGTTCTGCTGCACGTGCCAGGTGTACTGCCAGGCGTTGCCTTCGGTGTACTGTCCGCCCATATTGCCGGCCTGCGCCAGCGCGAAGGGGCTGAACGGGCTCGCCCAGTTGCCTTTGGAGTCCTTGGGGCGCATAAAGCCCGTGGCCGGGTCGAAGACGTTGCGGTAGTTCTCGCTGCGCTTGAGGAAGAACTCGTAGTCGTCCGTCTTGCCCAGGGCCTTGGCGAACTGGGCGGCGCAGTAGTCGTCGTAGGCGTACTCCAGCGTGCGGGAGACGCTCTCCACGTCGATGACGTCGTAGGGCAGGTAGCCGTATTTGTCCAGGACGGTCCAGTCGGAGTTGATGTGGTCCACCGTCAGGGAGCGCTTCACCGCCTCGTAGGCCTTGTCGACGTCGAAGTTGCGGTGGCCCTTGAGGTAGGCGTCCACTATCACCGGCACGCAGTGGTTGCCGATCATACAGAAGTTGTCGCCGCCCCACAGAGCCCAGATGGGCAGGAAGCCCTGCTGGTCGTAGTGGCCGAGGGCGGACTGCACGAAGTAGTCCACCTTGTCGGGGGTCAGGATGGTGTAGAGAGGGTGAGCGGCGCGGTAGGTGTCCCAGAAAGAGAAGGTTGAGTAGTAGGGGTTCTCTCCGGCGTCGGCGATGTTGTTCGGGTGGATGAAGAGGTGGTACATTGAGGTGTAGAAGATGTCCTTCTGCTCGTCGCTGCCCTCGATCTCGATGAGGGAGAGGTATTTAGCCCACTCGCGGGCGGCCTGCTTGCGGATGGTTTGCAGGCTCCAGCCGGGGATTTCCGCTGCGATGTTGCTGCGGGCGCCTTCGACGGATTTGGATGAGACTGAGACTTTGACGTTCAGGGTCTCGCCGGGCTTGAGGTCGAAGTCGAGGATATATCTGGGGGCCTTTTCGCGGGGGTCACGCTTTGCCAGCTCGGTGGCCTTCGTGAAGGGCTTGTCGAATACGATGACGTAGTAGTATGTGCGGTCGAGCCATACGCGTGTGCGGCACATTCCGGAGATGGTGCGGTCATTCTCGATGTTCTGCTCGGCGGCCAGGACGTGGCTGTGGAACTGGTTGACGCTGCTGACCATCGCGCTCTGGAAGTCGAGAAGCACGTGCGGGGCCTCGCTGCCGTTGAAGGTGTAGCTGTGGATGGCGGCGTGCTCAGTGGCGGACATCTGGGCGGTGATGTCGTAGGCGTCGAGCTTCACGCTGTAGTAGCCCGGCTCGGCGGTCTCGTTGGCCTTGCTG
>JAGCZI010000003.1 GCA_017960085.1 Bacteroidales bacterium | reverse complement strand
CTCCAGATGGCGAGGGCTATCTGCCGGCGTGCTGAACGCCGTCTGTGGACCCTCAACCGCCAGGACCCCGTCCCGGAAGAGATATTGAAATACATCAACAGGCTCTCAGACCTGTTCTTCGTGATGGCCCGCTGCGACCTTGTCCGCCAGAACTTGCCGGAAGAACGATGGAAAGCATTCACATACAAGAACAAGAGATGAAAGGAAAGCTTCATCCAGTGATGCTCGCCGGCACCGGCAGCGACGTGGGCAAGAGCGTCCTCGCCACAGCCCTGTGCCGCATCTTCCTGCAGGACGGCTATGCCCCCGCCCCTTTCAAGGCACAGAATATGGCCCTGAACTCCTTCGCCACACCTGAAGGGCTGGAGATAGGCCGTGCCCAGGCCGTCCAGGCAGAAGCCGCAGGCCTCCCCTGCCACACCGATATGAACCCGCTGCTGCTCAAGCCCCAGAGCGACCACACTTCTCAGGTTGTGCTGAACGGCCGCCCCATCGGCAACCGCGACGCCTACGACTACTTCCGCAAGGAGGGCCGGCAGGAACTCCGGGACGCCGTATACGCCGCTTACGACCGGCTTTCAGCCCGTTTCAACCCCATAGTGATGGAGGGAGCCGGCTCGCTGGCTGAAATCAACCTGCGCGACTCCGACCTCGTGAACGTGCCGATGGCGATGCACGCAGGCGCTGACATCATACTTGTAGGAGACATCGACCGCGGCGGAGTGTTCGCCAGCGTCTACGGTTCTGTGATGCTGCTTCCGCCCGAAGAGCGGCGCTATGTAAAAGGCATCATCATCAACAAGTTCCGTGGCGATCTGCGACTCTTCGAGAACGGCCGCAAGATGCTCGAAGAGCTCTGCGGCATCCCCGTGCTCGGCGTGGTGCCCTATTTCACCGACATCCACATCGAGGAGGAAGACTCGGTGGCCCTCGCCGCCAAGTCAGCAGCCGCACAGCGCGGCAAGATAAACATCGCGGTGGTGCTGCTGCGCCACATCAGCAACTTCACGGACTTCGATTCGCTGGAGCGTGACCCGCGCGTCCATCTGTTCTACACCAACAATGTCGACGAACTGGCCAAGGCAGACATCATCATCCTGCCCGGCAGCAAGAGCACCCTCGACGACCTCTATGAACTCCGCCGCAACGGTGCGGCAGCAGCCATCCTGAGGGCACGCCGCGAAGGAGCCACTGTCCTCGGCATCTGCGGCGGCTACCAGATGATGGGAGTGCAGATACGCGACCCCCACCACGTCGAAGGTGACATCGAGGCAATGCCCGGCCTGGGGCTGCTGCCCGTAGTCACCGAAATGCTCGGTGACAAGGTCACCCGCCAGGTGCGGTTCACGGCCGCCGACGGCACAGGCGGAACAATGGAAGGCTACGAAATACATATGGGGAAGACCGTCCCTGCCGAAGGTAGCGCTGCCACTCCCCTCAACCGGCTGGAAAGCGGCCAGAGCGACGGCTGCATTGTCGACGGCAAGTGTATGGGAACATACATCCACGGCATCCTTGACAATCCTGCCTTCGTCGACACCCTGCTTGCCCCGCATAGCGGCAAACTGGCCGAAGAGGCAGAGAGGTTCGACTACCACGCATTCAAGGAAGAACAATACGACAAACTGGCGGACCACGTACGCAAGTATGTGGATATGCCGCTTCTATACGATATTCTTAAAGGGAAGCGATGATTCTAGGACACGGAGACGATGCATTCCGGTTTGACCGGCCTATTCGGGCCAATTTCAGCTCGAATGTCTACAGCCACGTGGATCTCTCACGGCTGAAGGAGCATCTGGCCGCGCATCTTGACGTAATTGGCAACTATCCGGAGCCGGAGCCTTACAGGCTGGAAGCCGCCATTGCCGGCCGGCTCGGTATCGATGCAAGTTCCGTCTGCGTCACATCCGGCGCCACCGAAGCCATCTATCTCACCGCCCACGCGTTCAGCGGAAGCCGCAGCGCCATACTTCAACCTGCTTTCAGCGAATATGAGGATGCCTGCAATCTTTATGGGCACACCATCGAGGAAACGGATTTATCCCGGGCGGATCTGTTCTGGTTCTGCAACCCCAACAATCCTGATGGCTATGTAATGCCGAAGGAAGCTGTGATATCTCTCATCAAGGCTCACCCGATCACCATATTTGTGACAGACCAGTCCTACGGCTTCTTCACGAAGGAGCCGCTGCTTTCGCCCGCCGAGGCGCTGCGTTACCCCAACGTCCTTCAGTTGCACTCTATGACCAAGCGCTATGCGATGCCCGGCCTCAGGCTCGGCTATGTTACCGGCAATCCGGAACTTCTCGACAAGCTGAGAGCCGTGCGTATGCCCTGGTCAGTCAATGCGCTTGCCATCGAGGCAGGGCTTTATCTTGCCGGGCATCCGGATACTGCGCCGATAGACCTTGACGCACTTCTTGCCGAAGCTCAAAGATTGCGCGACAACCTCAATGGCATCCCTGGCATCAGCATCGACCCTACCCAGACACACTTTATGCTCTGCCGTATGGAGAAAGGACGCGCCGCACTGCTCAAGGACTGGCTGGCACAGGAAAGAGGCCTGCTGATACGCGATGCATCGAACTTCAAGGAACTCGACGAGGGCTGTTTCCGCATCGCATCACAGACTCCTGAAGAGAACGATATGCTTGTATCCGCCATCCGGGAATGGCTGGAGGCACTGCAATGACAGGGCATCTCATAGCTATCCTTGCCGGCTGGCTGCTCGACCTGATGGTCGGCGACCCGGCGTGGCTGCCCCACCCTGTCGTTGGGTTCGGCAAGCTCATCGCCGCCGGTGAGAAGCGCTGGAACAAGGGTGAAGGCCGCCGGCGCAAGGGGGCCATCCTCGCAGTAACTCTGATTGCCGGAGCTTTCCTTGTGACCTGCGCCCTGCTTCTCGGCCTCGGCTGGCTGTCCGAAAGGATCGGCATCGGCCATATCCTGCAATATGCAGCCGAAGCCATACTGGTATTCTACTGTCTTGCCGGCACCACCCTCATCCGCGAAGTACGGGAGGTGTTCCGCGCAGTGGACCGCTCTGTCGAAGACGGCCGCAGGCAGGTGGCCCGCATAGTCGGCCGCGACACGGCAAATCTGTCAGCCCAGGAGATACGCACCGCCGCCCTTGAGACGCTGGCCGAGAACCTGAGCGACGGAGTGGTCGCGCCGCTGTTCTGGCTGGCGCTGCTCGGAGTTCCCGGAATGGTGGCCTACAAGATGGTCAATACCCTCGATTCGATGGTGGGCTACCGCAATGATCGTTATGCAGAGTTCGGGCGCTTCGCGGCGAAGACCGACGACGTGGCCAACTGGATTCCGGCAAGACTGACTGCGTTCCTGATGCTCCTGGCCGCCGGGAAGCTTAAACTGCTGCCTTTCGTGCGCAAATATGGGCCGCAGCACCTGAGCCCCAACTCAGGCTGGCCCGAAGCCGCCCTTGCCGGCATCCTGAACTGCCGTTTCGGCGGCCCCCACGATTATTTCGGAGAGGAGGTGGTGAAGCCTTACATCGGCAGCAACGACCGCCCGCTGACCACTGCAGATATGCAGCGCGCCACGCGCGTAAACCGCATCGCCGAAATCATAATGG
>JAGCZI010000180.1 GCA_017960085.1 Bacteroidales bacterium | reverse complement strand
CGGTCCTGCCTGCTGTCATTCTGTTCGGTGATGAGTTCTTTCTTGAATTCAGTTACTTCGTTGGTCTGCTCAGCCACTTTGCCTGCAACCACGTATGAGACTACGCCTGACAAAATGACAGACAGAGCCGCAATCAATAAACCTTTTTTCATATGTCGTATGTTAATAATTTCCGGGGCGTTTTCCGGTCAAATTATATGCCAAAATCATACGCGGTTTAGATAGTTTTTTACTATCTTTGTATGTTAGCAAACAAGATTATAATTTAACATCAGTGATATGAGATTCGTATTATCAAGTTCGGAACTTCTCCGCGGACTGGTGTCCGTTTCGAGAGTATTAGCAAACAAGCCTGCCCTTGCAATTTTGGACAATTTCCTCTTTGACCTCAAGGACAACTCCCTTACAGTCACCGCTTCTGACGGAGAGACCACCCTCCGCACCAGCCTTCCAGTAGAGCAGGTTCTCGAAGAAGGTGCAGCAGCCGTTCCCGCAAGGCTCCTCATCGATTCCCTCAAGGAGTTTCCGGACCAGCCCCTCACATTCCTCACTGACAAAGCTTCATCGCTCAACATCATCTGGTCGAGCGGTGCTTCCAAGATTCCGTTCTTCCCTGCTGAGGACTATCCCGTATTCCCCGTCATCTCAGAGGATGCAAACAGCCTTGCCGTTCCCGCCAATATCCTTCTGAACGGCATCAACGACACCATCTACGCCACAGCCGAAGAGGAGCTGAGGCCAGTTATGAACGGTATCTTCTTCGACATCGACACCACCGGCACCTCAGTAGTGGCTTCCGACGCCCACAAACTGGTGTGCTACACAGTCTTCTCAGTCAAGGGCGAAGAGAAATGCTCTTTCATCCTTCACAAGAAACCCGCCGCAGTGCTGAAGAACATCATCACCAAGGCCGAAGGTGACATCGCAGTGAAGTTCGACAAGCGCAACGCGATGTTCGCTTTCGACAACACCGTCCTCGTATGCCGCCTGGTAGACGGCAACTATCCTGCCTACCGCACGGTCATCCCGAAGAACAACCAGAACAAGATGATCATCGGTCGCGTAGAGTTCCTCAACGCCGTCCGCCGTGTAGCAGTCTGCTCAAACCAGGCTACCAGCCACATCATCCTCAAGATATCTGCGGGTGAGATTATGATTTCTGCCGAAGACACGTCATTCGCAATCTCAGCATACGAAAAGCTCAACTGCCAGTATGACGGTGTCGACATCGAGATCGGCTTCAAGGCTCCGTTCCTCGCCGAGATCCTCAGCAACCTGCCGTTCGAGAACGTATGTATGTGTCTGGCAGACCGCTGCCGTGCCGCCCTGATAGTTTCAGCCGACGAAAAGGATCCTTCAGAAGAGCTCTGCGCCCTGCTGATGCCGATTATGCTCAATTCATAGTCCGTAATGGAACTCAAACTCAACAATCCCCTGTTGTTTTTCGATCTGGAGACGACAGGGCTTGACGTTGCGCGCGACCGCATCGTCGAGATCGCTGCCGTGAAGGTCTTCCCCGACGGCCACGTCGAGGAGAAACGCAGGCTCATCAACCCCGAGATGCCCATCCCGAGGGAAGCGCAGGAAGTCCACCACATCAGCGACGACGACGTCAAGGACCAACCGGTTTTCCGCAAGATAGCCAAATCTCTCGCCCAGTGGATGGAAGGCTGCGACATCGCAGGCTACAACTCCACCCGTTTCGACATTCCGCTGCTGGCGGAAGAATTCCTGCGTGCCGGCGTCGATTTCGACTTCCGCAAAAGGAAACTCATTGACGTCCAGAACATCTTCCACAAGATGGAGCAGCGCACGCTGGTGGCCGCCTATGCTTTCTACTGCAACAAGAACCTAGATGACGCCCACTCCGCCCTCGGAGATGTAAGGGCTACATACGAAGTCCTCAAAGCCCAGCTCGACAGGTATGAGGGCACTCTGCAGAACGACGTCAAGTTCCTCGCCGACTTCACCACCCGCAACCGTCTGGTCGACTATGCAGGCCGCATCATTCTTAACGAAAAGGACGAGCCGGTCTTCAACTTCGGCAAGCACAAGGGCCGCAAGGTCATCGACGTGCTCCGCTCCGAGCCGAGCTACTACGACTGGATGATGAACGGAGACTTCACGCTCGACACAAAGAAAGTGCTCACAGACATTTATCTCGAGTCAAAGACGAAGGCATAATGAATATCGCCGTCCTGAAACCTTCTGGCAGATACTATTTCCGTCCCGACACGACGCTGAACCGGGAAGCGTGCGACTATTATCTCCCTGACGGGATTGATGAGGTCACCCTTACACCCTGCATCTATTCGAAAGTCATCAAGGCCGGCAAGTGCATCAGTGCAAGATTCGCAGGGCGGCATATCGACAACTTCGGGTTCGGAGTCCTGCTGGACGCAGCAGGATCAGATCCGCAGGAAGCAAGCTGTATGGACTGCACTTCCTACATATCAGGCGACACCCTCCCGCTCAGCGAAGCATCCGGCAGAGCCTTTGAGGTCTGCATAAACGGAGAGCCCTGGTTCAGCAAGAACGATTTCGAGGAAAGCCTG
>JAGCZI010000024.1 GCA_017960085.1 Bacteroidales bacterium | reverse complement strand
GGCCACCACCTGCATCACGTAGAACTGTATCTCGGTGAGCCTTGCAGCGGCATAGTCGGTGAAGAACAGCTGCACTCCGCCCACCGTCTTGCCTGCGGAAGAACCTGAGGTGGGCTGGTAGTAGGTGGGACGGAAGCTGACGCCGGGGAGCTCCAGCGCATTCAGCGCCGCTGCGAACTTGACGGCGTCGGTGATCCAGGTGGCGGCGAAGCACTCGAAGGGAAGGGTGTAGCCGACTCCAATGTTGAGGTAACCTCCCAGCTCACCGATTATCCCGGAGGCCGGATAGCAGAAAGCAGTCTTGGGGTGAGGTATATTGGGGGATGTGGGCACCCACGGCAGGCCTGTGTCTTCGAAGGTCATATCGCGGCTCCATCCCTCCATCGGCACCACTGTCAGTTTGCATTTCTTCGCAGTCTCGCGGCCGTTCTGCCCGCGAACCAGGCCTTCCTCATTCAGCATTTGAGCCAGCTCGCCTACAGTCAGTCCGTAGACATAAGGGATCTCGTACATACTGACGAAGGAGAAATAGCCGCTCTCGACAAAGCTGCCTTCGACCTTGAGGCCTCCCAGAGGATTGGGCCTGTCGAGCACTATCACCTCAATTCCTAGGTCTGCGCAGGCCTGCATAACCAGGCCGAGGGTGCTGATGAAGGTGTAGGAGCGGCAGCCGTTGTCCTGGATGTCGTAGACTACGGCGTCGAGCCCTTCCAGCATCTTCGCCGTCGGCTTGCGTGTGCTGCCGTAGAGGGAGTAAATCGGCAGTCCGGTCTTTCGGTCGGTGCTCTGTGCCACATAGCCGCCGGCCTGGATGTCGCCGCGCACGCCGTGTTCAGGCCCGAAGAGGGCTACCAGCGAGACTCCGGGGGCCGAATGGAGGATGTCAACGGTGGACCTCAGGCTGCGGTCGACGCCGGTAGGGTTGGTGACCAACCCCACTTTCTTGCCTTTCAGCACTGCGAAATCACTCTCGACCAGCACTTCGAGGCCGGTCTTGACGGCAGCTGAAGCCGGGAGGAATGCAGTGAGGCATATAATTATGGTAAGCAGTTTCTTCATCCTGTCAGTCTTGTTTCTTGCCGAACTCTGCCGGCAGTTTTTCCTTCACCATAAAGGACGCCACGATGCCCGGTATGGTGCATATACATACCCATACGAAGAACAGGGTGTAGCCTATGCTGTCAGCTATCCATCCGGCCACCATTCCAGGCAGCATCATACCCAGGGCCATAAATCCGGTGCCGATGGCGTAGTGGGCTGTCTTGTGTTCGCCTCTGGCTATGTATATGAGGAACATCGTGTAGGCGGTAAAGCCAAAACCGTACCCGAATTGCTCGAGGAATACGAATGATGAGATAAGGGCTACGCTCTGCGTCCCGGACAGGGACATTATTATATATACGAGGTCGGGCAGGTTTATGGCAAGGGCCATCGGTATGAGCCACTTGCGGAAGCCGCCACGGCTGATGACCATTCCGCTCAGCATTCCGCCCAGCAGCAGCGCGATGACGCCCAGGGTGCCGTAGATGCCGCCGACAGTGGCTGTGGCCAGCTCGAGGCCTCCGGCCTGTGTGTTGTCCAGCATAAAAGGCTGGGCTATCTTCACCAGCTGGCTCTCTCCGAGGCGGTAGGTCAGCAGGAAGAAAAAGATAAGCCCCATATTGTCTTTCTTGAAGAAGGTGACGAATGTCGTCGCAAATTCTTTCCAGATTGTCTTGGCTGAAATGTCGTTGCGGGGAGCGTCGCTTTCAGGTTTGGGCAGCGCGAAGCGGTGCCACAGGGTGAGAGCGATGAAAATGGCCGCCAGCAGGTAGAAACTAAGGCTCCACGACAGGGCGATGTTGCCATTTGCTTTGGGAAACAGTTTTCCCTGTTCTATCCAGCCTGCGAACATAACCAGCAGTCCCTGGCCGAAAATCATCGCCACGCGGTAGAAGATGTTGCGGATGCCGGCGAAGAAGCTCTGCCCGCCCTCGTCGAGGCCGTGCATATAGAAGCCGTCGGCTGCGATGTCGTGGGTGGCGGAAGCGAAGGCCAGCAGCCAGAAGAACGCCAGCGTTATCTGGACGTAGTGGTCGGCCGGGATGAAGAAGGCCACTCCGGCGAATGCGGCCGCCATCAGGGTCTGCATAGTGTTGATCCACCAGCGCTTGGTCTTGATGAGGTCGACGAAGGGGCTCCACAGGGGCTTGATGACCCAGGGCAGGTAGAGCCACGAAGTGTAGAGGGCTATTTCGGTATTGGACAGGCCGAGTTTTTTATACATAACAACCGCGACGGTCATCACGGCGACATAGGGGAGACCCTCTGCGAAATAGAGGGTGGGGATCCATTTCCAACCTTTTGAGAGTTTCATGGCAGATGTGCAGAAATCGGCCTGTAAGTTAGTAAAAAAACAGCTATACCACAACCTCCATCAGTTCGTCCCAGCGGGTGGTGAAGCGCTTCGAGACGTGGGCGCGGGTCGAGAACTGGTCCATCTCGCCGTTGGACGCTATGCGGACGGTGGATTTGCCGTTGACGCTGTTGATGCTGTCGATGACCTTCATCAGGCGGTCGTGCTTCTCGTGGTCCACGTTGTCGAAGAAGACTCCCTGGACCCTGT
>JAGCZI010000179.1 GCA_017960085.1 Bacteroidales bacterium | reverse complement strand
TCCAGCAGCCACATTCCGCATATATTCTTCAGGAAACGGATAGTGCCGCTGATGCCTCCTTCATTGGTGAAGTTTCTCGCACGGCTCTCTTCGGTTATTATGGGGCTGTCGGTCTCTATGCCCATCAGACTCCAGGTTCCGGAGCTAAGGTAAGCGTAGTTACGGCCCGCTGCAGGAACGGCTGCCACGGCACTTGCGGTGTCGTGTCCTGCTACGGCCTTTACGGCCACAGGGCCCAGCCCTGTGAGGCTCTGCACCTCGGGGGTCAGTGTTCCGATCGTCTCTGCGGGCTGCACCATCTCCCCGAAATTGCTGCGCTCCAGGCCGAGGGCGGCGAGCAGCTGCGGATCGAATTCCCGTCTGCGTGCATCCAGCATCTGCGAGGTCGAGGCTATGGTATATTCACACACCTGCCGCCCGGTGAGCATATAACTCAGGGCGTCGGGGATGAAAAGTATCCTGCCGGCTTCCTTCAATGCGGCATCGTTCTCCCTGCGCAGGGCAGAAAGCTGGAAAAGGCTGTTGAAGTCCATCACCTGGATGCCGGTGATGTCATAGACTTTTTCGGCTGGAACCTTTCCGAAGAAACGCTCCGGCTCCCCGGCGGTGTAAGGGTCCCGGTAGCAATAGGGATTGCGCATCAGTCTCCCGTCCTTGCCGAAAAGGGCGAAATCCACTCCCCAGGTATCTATACCGATGGACTCGATCTCGATTTTCCGCTCGGCGACTGTTTTGAGGGCGCCGATGATTGAGTCATACAGGGCCGCAAGGTCCCACATCCAATGGCCGTTCTCACGGATGATGCGGTTGGGGAAGCGGGCTATCTCTTCGGTGGTCAGCCTGCCGCCGTCCACAATGCCGAGAATGCCGCGTCCGCTCGTCGCCCCTATATCAATTGCCAGAAATTTCTTCATACTCTACAAAGATACAAAACCAATTTGTAATTCGGCCTTGTCAAGGAACTCTACCCTCAGTGGTATGCAAACCATTCCCCCACCGCACCATTTTTCTTTTTGCAGCCCCATCCCTAAATCCCTTCCCACGGGGAAGGGACTTACCCAACGCCCTTCGGGCTCTAAATGAGCTATCTCACAATTCCTGAAACTTATTTATCTTTGTAATAATGATTAAACCTCTCGATAAGATTAGCACAGGATTCAATAAAAGCACTGCGGAGGCTCTGCGTGAGGTACTCGGTCCCGAGGGGGAATCCCTCTTCGGACAGGTGAGATACCGCGTCATCGCAGGCTGCGACGAGGCTGGCCGCGGGCCGCTGGCAGGCCCTGTCTTCGCCGGGGCGGTGATACTGCCCGAAGACTTCCGCCACCCCTGGCTGGCCGACAGCAAGCAGCTGACCAAAAGCCGCCGCGAGCAGATGCGCCCCATCATCGAGCAGAATGCGATAGCCTGGGGCGTAGCCAGCGTCAGCGCCGCCGAGATTGACGAGATAAACATCCTCAACGCGTCCATAAAGGCAATGCACCTGGCCATTGCGAAGATGGGCGTCGTGCCGGAGCTGATCCTGGCGGACGGCAACCGCTTCAAGCCGTACTCCGGCCCTGACGGGGCTGAGATCCCGTATATGACGGTTGTCAAGGGAGACGCGAAGATTCCGGCCATTTCGGCGGCCTCCATCCTTGCCAAGACCTACCGCGACGAATATATGACCGCCTTGGCGGAAAAATACCCCGGATACGGCTGGGAACGCAATGCTGCCTACCCCACCAAGGAGCATTACGAGGCCATCGCTGCGCTCGGCATCACTCCGGAGCACCGCCGCTCGTTCCTCAAGAAATTAAACATTTAATGATATGAAAAAACTCCTTTCGATCCTCACAGCACTGACAGTATCCTTCGCGGCGATGGCCGACGAGGGTATGTGGCTTCCCAGTATGATAGAGTCCGTCATCGGCGATATGCAGGCCAAAGGCTTCAAGCTCAGTGCCGAAGATGTCTACAGCGTCAACCATTCGTCCCTCAAGGACGCCGTCGTGCTGTTCGGCTCAGGCTGCACCGGCGAGATGATTTCCGACAAGGGCCTGCTCATCACCAACCACCACTGCGGCTACAGCTACATCCAGCGTCACAGCTCAGTGGAGCACGACTACCTCACCGACGGTTTCTGGGCTATGAGCCGCGAGCAGGAGCTTCCCTGCCCCGGCCTGACAGTCAGCTATCTGGTGAGGATGGACGACGTCACCGACAAGGTGCTCGCCGGATATGACCCTGCGATGGGCGAAGAGGCCCGCGACAGCGTCGCAGCCGCGAATGCCCAGAAGCTCATCGACGCTGCAGTGGCCGGCGGCAAGGGACTCAGGGCCCAGGTGGCAGCCCTCTATTACGGCAACCAGTACTTCCTCTACATCTTCAAGGTATACCGTGACGTGCGTTTCGTCGGCGCCCCGCCGAGCTCCATCGGAAAGTTCGGAGGTGAGACCGACAACTGGATGTGGCCGCGCCACACCGGCGACTTCTCGATGTTCAGGGTCTACTCCGGTCCGGACGGGGAGCCTGCCGACTATTCTGCCGACAACATCCCCTATTCTCCCAAAAAATTCTTCGAGATCTCGACTGCTGGCGTGCGTGAGGGTGACTTCACCTTCGTCTACGGCTGCCCCGGTTCAACCAGGGAGTACATCACCGCAAGCGCAGTCAATTACACTTCCGAGATATCCAACCCCACCAAGATCGCGCTGCGAGATATGAGGCTCGACGTGATGAACAAATATATGGCCCAGAGTCCCGCCATCCGCATCCAGTATGCCAGCAAGAAATCTTCTGTCGCCAACGCCTGGAAGAAGTGGCAGGGAGAGGCCAAGGGCATCCACAAGATGAAGACCGTGGAGAACAAGGAGGCATACCAGGCCCGCTTCAAGAGATGGGCTGCCGGTAGCGAATACGAAGGGGTTGTGGAGAAGCTCGACTCGCTGCAGCAGCTGCTGGACAAGTATACCTACGCCTACGAGAACTACAGCGAAGCCATCGCCGCCATCGAGTGGCCGGCATTCGTCCGCCGGGGCAAGGTCGACAGCGCCGCTTTCTGGAAGGATTATTACCAGCCCATCGACGAGGAGATCTTCGACCTTGTGGTCGCCGCATACGGCAAGAATATGACCGGCGACCTGCGTCCGGCATATTACGACCGCAAGATGGCTCAGTTCGGCAGCGTCGAGGCCTGGCGCAAGGCCGTGTTCGCCTCCGAGGCCGAGGCCCTGGATTTCTCCCGGAGTTTCTATGAGCACTACCGCGACAGCATCGCCCAGCAGCGCAGCGCTCTCAACCGCCAGATCGACCTGCTGATGCGCACCTATATGCGCGGCCAGATGGCCTTCGAACCTCAGAAAGTGTTCTATCCCGACGCCAACCTCACCCTCCGCATAGCCTACGGCAAGGTTTCAGGCTACGAGCCTTCCGACGGTGTGGTCTACAAGCCCGTCTCAACCATCGAGGGCATTATGCAGAAGGACAATCCGGACATTTACGACTATGACATCCCGCAGCGCCTGCGCGACATCTCTGCGGCCAAAGACTACGGCCGCTGGGGCGTCGACGGCACGATCCCGGTCTGCTTCCTCGCCACGAACCACACTTCCGGCGGCAACTCCGGCAGTCCCGTCATCAATGCTGACGGCCGGCTCGTGGGCCTCAACTTCGACCGTG
>JAGCZI010000178.1 GCA_017960085.1 Bacteroidales bacterium | reverse complement strand
CTGACGCTACTTGACGTGGCGCTTGAGATAGTCAATCACATAGTTGTGGTAGAGTTCTGACTGCTCGGGGGTGTGGAAACCGTGTCCGGCTCCGAAGATCAGATGCATTTCGCAATTCTTGTAGACATTCGATGCTTTTGCCGAGTATTCGGGTTTTACCAGGGAATCTTCGGTTCCGTGCACTATCAGGACGTCTCCCTGATAGCGGGCGATTTCGGAATAGAGATCATAGCCGGCAACCAGTGGTGTGTAGTATGTCTTTCCAATCTTCATATTCATCATATCATACTCATCGGGTATGTCGGCCACCGTAGCAAACAGCTTGTTGGCATCGTCAGGAATGCAGAGTGCCGGGTAGATCAGCAGTATCGAGTTGATTTTCTTCTTTACGTACGGCGCGGTTATGGCGCTTACGCAGCCTCCCTGGCTCTCGCCGAGAAGGAATACGTTCTTCTTGTCAACGAAATCCCAGCTGCGGACTGTCTCGAGCACGTCCATAAGGTTCTGACGCTCTGTGAAGATACTCATATCAAGAGTGTTGCCTTCACTTCGGCTGCGAGTGGATCCGCCGGCGAAGTCGTAGCAATAGCAAACGTAGCCTAGTTTGGCCAGCTTTGAGGCCATATTATAGAATGCCATACTTGAACTGTTGTAGCCGTGGGAGAGGATGACGGCCGGATGTTTGCCGGGCGCCACGGGTATGAAGGCATCGCCGACAAGTTTTTTGCCGTCGCTCATTACAGAAATCTCCTCAACACGGTATGCAGGATCCTGAGGAGGAGTCATTGTGCGGCGCATTGCGCCGGCCGGAGCTGCGGGACGTGTATTCGCGGGAGTAACTGCAGGACGGCTGGTGGCAGCACCTGTAGAAACCCAGTTCTTGCGCTCAACGCTCCAGTCGGGATATTCACGTTTGAGGGCTTCGTCAGTCAGGAAGAAAGCGGCATTCGAAGAATCGCCCTTGAGTTGCCAGTCGAGCCATTTGCGAACGGCAATGGCATAGGCTCCGCCGTGGCGCTCGTAGTAGGTCCCGAGATGGCCGTCGTGGGTGTTGATTCTCACGATGGGCAGATTCCCGATGCGCTGATAGTCTTTCGCTGAATTGGGATATGCCGAATCAGTCGGGCCTCCTATCAGGTAAAACATTGGCGTGTGCAGGCTGGCAAGGCCTTGGGCTGAGAATCCCTGCATTGTCATATCGCCGATGCCTGAGTTCATTATGACGCAGGTCTTGATGCGCGGGTCGTGGCCGATGGCGAGAGCCTGTGCACCTCCGCACGACTGTCCGATTGCGGCTACTTTGTCCAGATCGAGTTTGTGGTAGTACTCGGATGATGGATCGGTGTTCTGTGCGGTGAGCCAGTCCATCGCATCCAGAAGCTGGCGGGCCTGCGTAGCATTGGCGAAGGTTGCGGCTGCAGACGAAGGATTGCGTTCGGTCTCGCGGCGGGCGTCTGCAAGTCTCTTGTTGTAGGCTTCGATGCGGGCCAGGGACTCGGCGGGAGCAAGAGGTTCAATCACCTTGCCGTTCGACAGGACGACCTTCTTTCCTTCAGGCCAGATATTGTACAGAACATCCACCCAGTGCTCGTTGGAGTCTTCATCGTCATAAGGGCCGATGCCGATGGCGAGGTATCCGTGGGAAGCCAGTTCGTTCAGGAAGAAGCGGATTTCTACGGTGCTGTTGGCGCAGCCGCCGTTGCCGTAGAGAATGATTGGCAGCCGTCCGTTCCTGGTGGCGGCATCGAGGTCTGCAGGACGATAGATGGTGAAGTCCGGGCAGGATGCGTCGCCGGCCATAATAGCCTTGTACGGGCCGGTTCCACCGTCTTCGACCGTGCGGGACTTTATAGTCTGCGCCGAGCATATCGCGGACAAGGTTGCAAGAATGATTATAGGAAGTAGTCGTTTCATTTGATATAGTGTTTAGTTGATATGTCTAAAAGTCGAACAGGCTCCGGTAGGCCTCGGCTTTCCGGGCAAGGGGAAGGGGATATGCGCGGGAAGTGGAGGGCATACGCCAGAAAGACAGCTGACGGCCGTTTATGACAAGCGGGGTGTTGCCGCACATCGCAGGTTGCGAGCATCCGAATGTACTGACAATGACATCAGTGGCTTTCTGGCCTGTTGTAACCAGCGCATCACATTGCGGTATCCTGTCCGCAAGGGCCGGGATGTCAGTGGGGGTGACGACCTCAAGGAACTTGTCGGAAGCGTTGTCTTTCAGACGACGGACTTCGCAGGCAGTGTCATACAGGGCAATGCGCTGCGTGCGGCAGAATTCCCTTACCTTGTCGATGTCAAAGCGTTTCTCTGAAGGAACTGCGAACCAGTCTTTGTCATCGTGGAACAACAGTCCCATAACCCTCCAGAAATCGTTAGTCCAGTTGGGATAGAAGAAAGGCATAGACCATCGTTTTTCCTGTGGCGGGAAACTGCCCAGGAAAAGAATCCTTGCATCATCGGGCAGGAAAGGCTCGAACGGATGCAGTTCAGTCATTATGAGACAGTCTTCTCAGATTATCTGACAACCCTTGTGAAATAGGGCTCCTTGCCATTGGGGGCGACTACGTAGATCTTGATGCCGGGGGCGTTGGTGTCGAAGAGGTATTCGGTGCCGCCGGGGATGGGGCGGGAAGCTACGTTAGTGGCTTTCTCCTGGATCATAGGGTAGGTGCCGACTGCAGCGTTGAAGATTGCAACTTCGGCTTCCGAAGCGGGACGTACAGCGCTGAATGCTTCATATTCTTCATAGTCACCGTCGATGAATCCGCCTTCCTTCAGGAAGCGGTCCACTTCAGCAGGGATGGCGTCGGTGCGGGCTGCCCTTACGCCATAACCGCTAAGGATATTAGCCTTGGGCTGTGCTGCCTTGAGGTCTTTGATGCCGGCCTCGAGTCCGCCGCTGCCGAAGCTGCAGAACGGAACGACAGTCTTGCCGCTGAAATCCACGTTCTTCAGGGCGCTGGCAGCAGGAAGGGCGATGGTGCCGAACCAGATGGGATAGCCGAAGAAGATAACATCGTAGTCATCGAGGTTTGCGGCGATGGGGTTGACTTCCGGAAGTTCTCCGGATTCCCTTTCCCTCATACAACGTGCAATAGTTTCCTCATAGGTGCCGTTGTAGGGGTTGACGGGGGTTATCTCTTCGATGTCGGCTCCAAGTTTCTTGCAGAGTTCCTCTGCCACGGCTTTGGTGGTGTTGGTCTGTGAGTAATATAATACAAGGTATTTAGGTGTCTTGTCCTGTGCGCACGAAACGGCCATAAGCGTTGCGGCGATCATAAGCAGAAGCTTTTTCATAGTAAATGTGATTTGAATTTTGTGCGAAAATACAAAAATCCTTGCCACTTTTTTATAAATATCGCTTGCGATATAAAATAATAGTCTTATATTTGCATCGTGAACGATATAAATACTAAAAGATATGGCAACAATTTATGATTTCAAGGCCCTGAGCAACAAGGGCGCAGAAGTAGACTTCTCACAGTTTGAGGGCAAAGTACTCCTTATTGTAAACACCGCTTCAAAATGCGGCTTCACTCCCCAGTACGACGGACTGGAGGCTCTCTATCAGAAATACAAAGACCGTGGTCTGGTGATCCTCGGTTTCCCTTGCGACCAGTTCGCACACCAGGAGCCGGGCAGCGACGAGCAGATTGAAGAGTTCTGCCGTCTCAACCACGGTGTGACTTTCCAGCTGATGAAAAAGACAGACGTGAACGGACCTGAAGAGAGTCCGGTATTCACCTGGCTCAAGCAGGCCGCTCCCTCAGAAGAGTACAAGGGCCTCAAGGGCAAGGCAACCCAGAAGATGCTCAAGACTCTCAGCAAGAGTGTGGAGAAGGACAGCGACATCCTCTGGAACTTCACCAAGTTCCTCATCAACAAGGACGGCAGCGTAGTGAAACGTTTCGCACCGGTCGCCGAGCCTGCATCATTCGAGAAGGATATTGAAGAAATGCTGTAATGGACGGTCGCTTCAATCTTGACAATCAACTCTGCTTCAGGCTGTATACTGCTTCGAGACTGATAACTCAGGCGTATCATCCGCTGCTGTCGCAGCACGGACTGACCTACCCTCAGTACCTGGTCCTGCTGGTGCTCTGGGAGAAGGATTCCCAGCCCGTGAACGACATCGCAAAACGGCTGATGCTTGAGACCAACACGGTAACCCCGCTTCTGAAGCGTATGGAAGCCGAAGGCATCCTGACCCGCACCCAGGGGAAGAAAGATGCCAGGCAGATGATTGTCAAACTCACAAATAAAGGGCAGGAGCTTAAAGAAAAGCTGTCCGATGTCCCCGAGACTGTAGGCAGATCCGTGCTGTGTGAAAGTGTGACTCCTGAAACTGTTCCCGGCCTTTTCCGTATGTTGGATGATATTATTGGACAACTGAAACACGATAACAATGAAAGCAACGGCTAAAATCGCCCTGGCCATCTCAATAGTTCTCCTTATGGCCGGATGTGCTGACAAGTCCCAGACAATCTATGGTTTCACTGCTGAGTCTAACAAAGGCCAGGAAGTGAACTTCTCCGACTACAAGGGCAAGGTCCTGCTCGTAGTCAACACCGCCTCCAAGTGCGGCTTCACTCCCCAGTATGACGGTCTTGAAGCTCTCTACCAGAAGTATAAAGACAATGGCCTCGTTGTCATCGGTTTCCCCTGCGACCAGTTCGGTCATCAGGAGCCCGGTTCCAATGATGAGATTGAAGAGTTCTGCCGTCTCAACTACGGCGTCACTTTCCCGTTGATGGCGAAATCAGACGTAAACGGCGAAAATGCCAATGCAATATTCAAGTGGCTGTATTCTGAAAAGCCTTTCGCCGGCTTCGGTGACAGCGACAGGGGAAAAGCTATGGACGGAATGCTCTCAAGGGGCAATCCCGACTACGCTTCAAATCCCGACATCAAGTGGAACTTCACAAAGTTCCTGATCGACCGCAAGGGTAGAGTCGTGGCCCGTTTCGAGCCTGTAGTTACTCCTGAGGACCTTGAGGACGAAATAAAGGCGCTCATATAGCGAATAGTCCTATTTCAGGCCTTGTTCGGCCTATAATATTACTTCGTGCTTGCATATATTTGCAGGCACGAATTGTTTTGTTATGAATTTCAGCGGTATCATTGTGGGAGCGGCTGTCTTCCTTAGCATAGGAATCTGCCATCCGGCTGTAATTAAAATGGAATATCATCTGGGCCGTCAGAGCTGGTGGATATGGCTCGTTGCAGGCCTGGCCTTCTGCGCCCTTTCTCTCTTCGTGGACAACAGCATAGTGTCAACCATCATCGGAGGTTTTGCTTTCTCCTGCCTGTGGGGAATCCACGAGATGTTCCTTCAGGAAAAGCGCGTGCTGCGCGGCTGGTTCCCGGAGAATCCGAAGCGCCACGACTACTATGAAGCGCGTCGCGCAGAAATGGCCGGCAAGTTGTAAGACTGCTTGTTGCAACTTTGTTGCAAGTATTCTTTTCTATCTTTGCAGTGAATAAAAGACAATGAAATGAGTCCGGTTTTCACAGCATTGATGATTCCCTTCCTGGGAACGGCCCTTGGGTCGGCATTTGTCTTCTTTATGAAAAAGGAGATGCCCGCCCTGGTACAGAAAATCCTTCTCGGCTTTGCATCTGGCGTGATGGTCGCGGCCTCGGTGTGGTCACTGATCATCCCTGCAATTGAGATGGGGGAGGGTAAGGCAGCGATCGTGCCTCCCACAATAGGTCTTCTGGCCGGCTTCCTCTTCCTACTGCTCATCGACTACATAACTCCTCACATCCACCCTGTCGGAGGAGACGAAGGACCGCAAAGTCACCTTTCCCGCACTGCAAAGCTGGCTCTTGCCGTCACTATCCACAATTTTCCGGAAGGAATGGCCGTAGGCGTGGCCATCGCCGGCGCACTGGCAGCCGATTTCAATATGGCCGGAGCCTTCGCCCTCTCTCTCGGTATCGCTATCCAGAACGTACCTGAAGGTGCCATCATCTCGATGCCGCTGCGTGCGGCCGGGAACTCCCGCTGGAGAGCCTTCGGCATCGGCGCACTGAGCGGGATAGTGGAGCCTGCCGGCGGAGCGCTGGTGCTCCTGCTTGCGTCGGCAGTGCTGGGCATAATGCCTTATATGCTGGCTTTCGCCGCTGGTGCGATGCTGTATGTTGTCGTCGAGGAACTGGTCCCCGAATATTCTCAAGGCGAACATTCCAACGTAGGCACAGTAGGCTTTGCGCTTGGATTTGCGCTGATGATGGTGCTGGATGTCGTCCTCGGGTAGGACGTCTGCTTTTGCGTGATGGTTTTTGGCTTTCTTGCTGGATTATTTGAATAGAATACAGTAACTTTGAAGTTTATAAATCCGGCAAATAACAACAACATTTAATATGAGACACATTTCAACATTTTTCTTGATGATTGCCATCCTGGTGGCAACTGCCTCGTGTGGAAGCTCAGAGCCGAAACTTACGCCTTCACAGGTTGGTTCCAAATGGGGATTCGTCAATTCCAAGGGTGAGGTAGTAATCGAACCTGTCTTCGACGCCGTTGAAAATTTCCATTGCCAGCTTGCCAAAGTAGTTATGAACGGCAAGGTCGGCTACATCGGAGCGGACGGACTTTTCAGGATCACGGCCGACTATCTCGACGGAACTACTTTTTTTGAGGACAAGGCTTATGTAGTAGGCCCCGGCGAAACTCCCAGATGCATCGACAAGACCGGAAGGGTCCTCTTCACTCTGCCTGACGATATCCAGGTCGCAAATGTTTTCTCCGGAGACATCTCAAAGGTGGAATCTTACTCTTCTGCAGTCAGGTACGTCGACCAGGCCGGCAATGCCGTCACCACACCTGCTGTATATCAGCCCGACGCGACTCCCGGCTTCACGACAAGTGTCAAGTCTGACGCCTATTATGCACCTGAGTTCAAGACCACAATCCACGCCGCTTATGGTGAGGTATATGATATGGGACTTTCTGCAAACAGCACTCT
>JAGCZI010000177.1 GCA_017960085.1 Bacteroidales bacterium | reverse complement strand
GAAAGATCGTTGTAGGTACATTTATACAGGCTGCCGTCCTTGCAGACGGCAAGCAGGTCTGCGTCAGTTACCAGCTTCACTCCCAGCTGCCTCACGCGGGCCACCAGCGCATCCACCACATCGAATGCATTCATAGACTTCGGAAAGACCCGGTCGCCCTGGGTGGCGACGGTTTCAAGGCCTATGGAGTTGAAGTACTCTATCGTCGCTGCGTTTGAGAAGTTGAAGAATGCGCTCCTGACGAAATTGCTGCGGGGATGGACGTGAGTTGCGAATTCCGCCCAGGGTTTTGTGTTCGTGATGTTGCAGCGGCCCTTTCCGGTGATGGCAAGCTTGCGGCCGCACAGATGGTTTTTCTCGAGAAGCATCACCCCGGCTCCGGCTTCAGCTGCCTTAATGGCCGCCATCATACCGGCCGGTCCTCCTCCTACTACTATGATATCATTAATGTCAACTTCTTTCATAACCTCCCTTCTTACCTGTAAATGACTCCGCTGCCTTCCAATTCCCCGTCATTGTCGTACCACGCGGCGAACTGGCCGGCGGTCACGCCGCGCTGGGGTTTCTCGAATATGATGTAGAGACCGTTGCTGCGCCGCACCAGTCTTGCCTGCTGCAGAGGCTGGCGGTATCTTATCCTTACCAGGTAATCCCTTTCTTCGTCCTCGGCCATCTCCATCTCGGGCCTTATCCAGTGGATATCGCGGGGTTCTATACGCAGGGCGCGCCTGTACAGCCCGGGATGGTCCTGCCCCTCTCCTACATAAATTAAATTGTTCTCCACATCCGTTGCAATGACAAAAAGGGGATTCTTGTGGCCTCCGATGTTCAGTCCGTGACGCTGACCTATGGTGTAGAACTGCGCTCCCTGATGAACGCCGGCCAACTTGCCGTCCTGCTCGCTGTATACCACAGGTTCTGCAATCTCCTCGATCGTCGTAGCCGCAGCGCGACCGTCATAGTAATCCCTGAAGATTTCGATGACCTTGCCCTCCCTGGCTTTCAGCTTCTGCTGCAGGAACAGCGGAAGGTCGACCTTGCCGACAAAGCATATCCCTTGCGAGTCCTTCTTGTCAGCGCTCGGAAGCCCGGCCTCCTTCGCTATACTGCGAACCTGAGGTTTGGTCAGCTCACCTATCGGGAAGAGCGCATAGCGCAGCTGCTCCTGGGAGAGCTGGCAGAGGAAGTAGCTCTGGTCCTTGTTGCCGTCAAGGCCGGCCATCAGCCGGTAAGACGGCTTGCCGTCAGGTCCTGTCAGTTCTCCCTTGCGGCAATAGTGCCCTGTGGCGACGTAATCCGCGCCGAGGCTGAGAGCGTGTCTGAGGAAGGAGTCAAACTTTATCTCACGATTGCAGAGCACGTCCGGATTGGGTGTCAGGCCGCGCTCGTAGCTGTCGAACATATAGTCCACGACGCGTTTGCGGTATTCTGCGCTCAGATCCACGAAGTGGAAGGGAATGCCTATCTTGCGAGCGACCATCTCCGCCACGCTGCGCTCCTCCTCCCACTCGCAGTCCCCGTGCAGAGTGCCTGTCGCATCGTTCCAGTTCTGCATAAAAACTGCGAACACTTCGTGCCCAGCATTCTTCAGCAGAAGCGCGGCGACACTTGAATCCACTCCTCCAGACAGACCGACAGCAATTCTCATATTACAATCTAGTTTTGCAAATCAAAAAAATCCACTACCTTTGTGCCGGGTAAGTCTTACACGACCAGCTCCTGTCGAACTCCCCCAGGGCCGGAAGGCAGCAAGGGTAGATGGTTGTAGCGGTGCGATGTAATCAGCTTACCCTTTTTTTATTTCTCCTGCGCGACGTCGAGATTGTCGAAAACAAAGGGAAGCAGGTCCCTCACCGATTCGAACACTTCCACCCTTCCGGCGCTGCCGACAATCACCTTCATCGGCACACCACCCTCGCTTTCGTATTGCACAAGAGCCTGACGGCAGGCTCCGCAGGGATATGTCGGAGTGGCCGTAAGCTCCCCATTGTGGCAGGCTGCGACTGCGATGGCAAGCATCCTGGCTCCGGGCCACGTAGAACCGGCATAGAAGCAGGCCGTCCTCTCCGCGCAAAGGCCGGAAGGGTAAGCAGCATTCTCCTGATTGGAGCCGCAGACCACCTCTCCGTTGTCCAGCAGTATCGCCGCACCTACCTTGAAGTCCGAGAATGGAGCATAGGAACGCTTCGTGGCTTCAACTGCCTTCTGCAGTAGGGAAGACCACTCAGCCGGCAGTTCGGCCATCGACTGGTAAACCTGGTAGCTGATGTTGAGTTGTTTGTTTTGCATAGCAGCAAGGCGTATTTGTGCGAATTTAGTAAAAAAAGCTTAACTTCGCTTCTATGAAGGCCGTCTATATCTCTATCTGCTGCCTGTTGCTGATGTCAGGTCTTGCCGCAGCCTCAGGGCTTCCCCAGACAGCGCCGGACTACCGGACGGACTACATTCTCAAATATAAGGACGCGGCAATCTCCCAGATGCAGAGCAGCGGCATCCCTGCCAGCATCACGCTGGCCCAGGCCTGCCTCGAATCCGGCTTCGGCACATCCCGTCTGGCCCGCGAAGGCAACAACCACTTCGGCATCAAATGCCACGACTACAAGGGCCGCAAGATGTACGTCGACGACGACATCAAGGACGACTGCTTCCGCGTGTATGACCGTGTGGAAGACTCCTTCCAGGACCACTCAGACTTCCTGCGCTTCCGCTCCAGGTATGCGTTTCTCTTTGACCTGGACCCCACCGACTATAAAGGCTGGGCATACGGCCTCAAGGCCGCCGGCTATGCCACTGACCCCCAGTATGCCGTCAGACTCATCGACCTCATCGAAAGGTACGGCCTGCAGCAGTACGACACTGCCGTCAGTCCGGATGAACTTCCGGTGACTCCGGTTGTCGCCAA
Source organism: Bacteroidales bacterium (assembly GCA_017960085.1). Lineage (GTDB taxonomy): Bacteria > Bacteroidota > Bacteroidia > Bacteroidales > UBA932 > Equibacterium. The sequence goes on along the minus strand of JAGCZI010000177.1, from coordinate 2,816 downwards.
GCTGCCGGAACAGGTGGAGCTAAAGGAATCCAGCCCTCTGTACAAGATTTCCCTCCAGAGGGAGATCCTCAAGCGCAACAACGTGATGTTCGTAGTCGCCAACGGCTATGAATCCTTCTATTCCATAGCTAGGGAGTTCAACCTGTTCAGATGGGAGGTGCTCCGCTTCAACGACGAGCGCAAGGACCGCCAACTGCAGGACGGCGAGGTCGTATACATCGAAGCCAAGAAAAAGCAGGCTGACAAATACCTTGACAAGCACGTCGTGGAAGAAGGCGAGAGTATGCGCAATATCAGCCAGCAATACGCTGTCAAGGAGAAATACCTCTACAAGTACAATCCCGGAATCCCCAAAGGAAGCGACCCTGTTCCGGGCAGCATCATCAACCTCAGGAAACAATGAAAAAAGCCATACTTCTGATACTCGCTGCGATTCTGGCGATAGTCGCAGTGGCCGGTCTGAAATACTACCGGACTTTCTACAAGCCCAACTCCGTCGACAACAAGGCTGACATATATGTCTATGAAAACGGCAGCTATGAAGCCTTCCTGGACTCACTTTTCAGCAACGGGGTCGTGGCCGACACCAAGTCCTTCACGGCCGCTGCCCAGAAACTGGACCTCGCCCCTGTACTGAAAGCCGGTCACTACAACGTAAAGGGCGGCCTGACCAACAAGGAAATCATCCGCATCTTCGCAAACGGCTATCAGACACCGGTCAAGCTGCAGGTGAACGGATATATCCGCACACCAGAGAATATGGCTGCATACCTCGGACACAGGCTGCAGGCAGACTCTGCCGCATTCATAGCCGCTCTGACCGACAGGGAACTTATGGAAAGCCTGGGCTTCAGGAAAGAGACTTATCTCAGCGTATTCATCCCCGACACCTACGAAGTATGGTGGACGATTACTCCCGAAGACCTGATAAAGCGTATGAAGAAGGAATACGACGCATTCTGGAATGAGAGCCGCAGGGCCAGGGCCAAAGAGATAGGCCTGACTCAAGACCAGGTTATGACGCTGGCTTCCATTGTCATAGAAGAGACCAAATACGAACCGGAGATGCCCACAGTAGCAGGTGTCTACATCAACCGGCTGAACAAGGGAATGCTCCTCCAGGCCGACCCGACCGTCCTCTTCGCTCTTAACACCCCAGGCGTCACCAGAGTACTCAACAAACACCTCGAGACAGACTCTCCCTACAATACATACAAGTATCCCGGATTGCCTCCGGGACCTATCACGATAGCTCCGAAATCAGCCATAGAGGCAGTCCTGAACTATCAGCATCACAATTATCTGTATTTCTGCGCCAAGGATACGTTCGACGGCCGACACAACTTCGCCGTCAGCTACTCAGACCATCTGAAAAATGCGCGGGCCTATCAGCGGGCGCTGAGCGCAAGGACTTCTTCAAGAGCGGCCTTGTAGTCAGCATTGGCGCTGTTGATGACGTGATAATAGACGTTGTCATCCCATATCGCCCTGGACATCAAAGCCTTCATTGCAAGCTTTATCTCGTCTGCGGACTTGTCAACATCTTCTTTTGAAGGCTGCACTCCCCTGCCCTTCACGTATTCCAGGAACTCATCGAACACTGCGTCCACAGCAGGGTCTGCGGCCAGTTCTTCCCACGTAGCATATTTCTTACCCATCTGCTCTCGGCGGGAGTCCATATAGTCGTTGACAAAATCCTGCAGGAGCGAGCGGGCGGCCACGGTAGTATAGAAGCCCGACAGATATGAGGTGTCACGGGGCACGAAGATGTCAGGCATAATGCCTCCTCCTCCGTACACCGTACGGCCTTTGACGAGGGTCTTGAACTCCTGGGAAGTGTCGAAGCTGATGCTGTCGAGACTGAAACTCTCTCCCCGGGCGTAACGGTCATTGTGGTCCTGGTAGTACTGCTTGCTGTTGCCTTCTTCGTAGGGGCTCTGGATGACCCTTCCGCTGGGGGTGTGGTAACGTGCGGTAGTAACTCTCAGGGCTGAGCCGTCACGATAGCCGAGTTCCCTCTGCACCAGTCCCTTCCCGAAGGTACGGCGGCCGACGATTGTGCCGCGGTCCCAGTCCTGGATGGCGCCCGCGACGATTTCGCTGGCAGAGGCTGAATTCTCATCCACCATTACCACCAGCGGTCCGTTCTGATAAAGGCCCTTGCCGTTTGCGAACTCCTCGTTCTTGCCGGTAGCAGCACTCTCCGTATAGACCATAAGCTGTCCTTTGGACAGGAAGAGATTGGCAACTGAAAGGCTGGCGCCCAACAGTCCGCCGCCATTGCCCCTGAGGTCTATTATTACGCCTTCGGGCTCCACTCCCAGACTTCTCACGGCATCGAAGACCTCCCTTCCAGTACTGGCTGCAAAGCGGCTGACTTTAACATATACCACGCCGGGAGCGGCCTCATAAACTGCCGCCACACTCTCGACCGGAATACGGTCGCGGGTTATGGTATAGGTGCGGGTGGCAGGATCTCCCCTTCGCATCACTTCCACATCCACTTTCGACCCCCGCCGGCCTCTGAGAAGGCTGCGTACACGGGTATTGGTGAACTTGGTTCCTGCCAGAGCGACAGTATCCACCTTCAGTATCTTGTCACCGGCGCGCAGTCCTACTTTCGACGCAGGGCCGCCGTTGATTACGCTCTGGATTGTGAGAGTGTCCTTGATGATGGCGAATTCAATGCCTACCCCCTCGAATGCTCCGTTCATCATTTCGTCGGCATCGTCAGCTTCCTGTTTCGGCAGGAAGACAGTATGAGGGTCCAGCGACGACACCATAGCCTCGATGGCTATGTCCGCCAGTTTGTTCAT
>JAGCZI010000176.1 GCA_017960085.1 Bacteroidales bacterium | reverse complement strand
GCAGCAGGCTTAAATGTGCCATTCGTATGTCAGGAATATTTCCTGTATCTGTTTCGTCATTTCGTTGTCATCTTCTGCGCAAAACAGCGTGACAACCATATTGTCTCCCCACAGGTCAGCTGCAAAGTACGCCCTGAAGGGGAGCCCGTCGTATGCTCCGCGTAATTCTGCAGTGGCATTGGGGATAATATCCTCGCGTTCCGGTGTCTTTATTGTAAAACCGAAATCTTCGTCAATATCAACCCCGTCTTCTGAGAAATAGAAATTGTCGGCCAGATCGTCTATCAGCAGCAGCATCTGCTGGCTGATGTCGAGATTCGTAGGATCGCTGAGGCCGCAGTTGGCCACGTAGTCAGGCATAACCTGTATGTAGGCAAAGTTGTTGGGGGCATCTTCGTTCGATAGCAGATAGTACCTGTCGGCTCCGAATTTGTCGATGTTGTCTATAATATAGGGTTCCGGAAATGACAATGAAAAGCCATTGTAGCTTATCTTGTTGGAATTGCAGGCCGTCAGAGCAAGGAGGCAGACGAGGAGAAGTTGTGCTTTTTTCATTATTGCTGACAGTTAATTGTCATAAAATTACAGACTTAAACAGTTATTCGCAATAAAAAAGACAATTGTTTCTTTTAACTTTGTATGGAACAAAACAGCCGATGATATGAGAAAGATACTGACCTGCCTGATCGCCTTCGCTTGTCTGCTGCCTTGCTTTGCGCAAAAGCAAACTTCTATCTGGACTATCAGGACGGAATGGAGGGACCTTGAATATGACCTCGATTATGATGAATCTGTCGTATCTTGTGTCTTGTCGTTTGCAAGTCATTTCTACGACTATCCTCTGCTGCACGCTCTGTCTGCCCAGTTTACCAATGATTTTGAGAATATCGACATCCCTGTCGCTGATTTCAGTTTTTCCGAAGAGGAAAACTATATGATGATCCGCCTGGCCGGCGAGCAGCTAGCTGAAGCTGAAGCCAGAGTCTGGACTCTGCCGGGTGACAAAAGCGTGTTCGTGCTCAAGCTGGTCAACCACGAGGAGACGAACTCCTTCGACATCTATTTCTTCGATCTGGACATTGATCAAGGGCGGATGATTCCGAAGAGAAACCCGGAGGGATTGATTTACGGCTTTATAGACAACTTCATCATTCCCCGCGATGGCCGCCAGATCGAAGTCCGGTTCGAGAACCAGCCTTCAGACAGGATTGTCCTGCAGGACGATGGCACTTTCGTGTATAAAGCTTATGCGCCGATTGCGATAGCTGCCTATATCGACGATCCGGATCCTTCCGGGATGACAAACATACGCGAGGCTCCGGGAGGGAAGATAATCGGGCGTATTGGCGATCCGGCCAATCATCCGGTCTCAGAATATGATGAGGACGATGATGATTTCGGGGGCAGTCTGGTGCTGACAATCTTCAATCCCGTGAACGGGTGGTGGGAGATTCTGGAGCGTAATGTCGACGGAATAAAGATCAGCGACCACGCGTGGATACATTATTCCGTGCTGGCAGACCATACCCGCAATTATGCCGAGGAGATTATCAATTTGTACGAAAAGCCGGACTCATCTTCCAGGGTGGTCGGAAAGATAACGAAAGAGATGACCGAAGTCCGCCCGATGGACATCAGTGAGGATGGTGAATGGGTAAAAGTCAGCTGTGAATGGGGGACAGGCTGGCTGGAGGTCAGCTGGCTGTGCTCCAATACTTTTACCTATTGTTCGTAATCGTTTTGCTTTAGGCTAGCGCCAGGGGTCGGCCGCCGCAGGAGTGCGGATGTCGCCGAGAAACTGAATATCGTTCAGGAACCATTCGCCGGTGCTCTGTTTCTGGCGGAGTTTGACCGGACGGGGCGAATCGGCACCGCCGGAGGTCACATACAGCGTGGCCCAGCCGCTCTCCTGGAAAGAATAGCTGTTCGAAGAAACGCGGACAGTGTAAGGCTTGGACGGGGTATAATTGTTGTCGGGAGTAGCACCGTCGAAAAACGACATCACTTTGTAAGACTTTCCGCGAAGCCGGTCCGCGAGCTGCTGCTGTGCGAGTTTAGACATATCCTCCGGCCCTTTGAGGTAGTTCAGCATCTCCATACAGGCCTTCTGGTTGCTTTCGTAGCTGCTCAGTGCTGCGACCGTCATAGCTGCGACAGCATAAGGATCCTTCAGGGACATATCAGGCAGAGCTTTCAGTTGTTCGACTGATGTGGGAAGAGATTTGAAAGAGAAGGACTTGCCGCTTCCCTGGCCGCCGATTCCACCCAGCATCCCGCAGCCACAAAGAAGCAGCGCGGCAGAAGACATGATGAGAAAACGTTTCATAGTGCTGTAAATACGGTTACTATACAAATATACACAACTTGCGCGATAAGACAAAACTCCGAGAAAGCACCGCTGCTGCCGGAAGAATCGCTAGTTTTGGCCTGTCTGTCCACGCAGAGGCCGTTTCTGGTGGACAGACCGTCGTTTTTCACCTGTGTGTCCATCCAGAGGGGTGTTCCGGTGGACGGACGCAGGTTTTCTGCCCGTGCGTCCACCCAAAGCCCGCCTACAATGGACGCACGCTTTGTTTTTGCTAGTCTGTCCACGGAGAGGCCGTTTCTGATGGACAGGTTATCGGTACAGGTAATTTCTCGCATTGTTTGGTCCACGCCGGAGCGGAAGGGTTTTCCTCGGCGGGCAGCAGGAGCCCCCCAGAGCTCCTGCTGTCAGACGGGAGGAAACCCGTTCCCAGCCCTTCCTTCGCGCCCATCTTCCAGCCCCCGGCATCAAGAACTTTTAGAGGTTATTCTCGGCTTTGCCGGGAAATAACCTCGCTCCTCAAAGATTCCCCGCCGCAGTATAAGAACCCAGTCTCTTCCAGACTCTGAACACATCCGAAAAATGCCCAGGCGCATAATATGACTGTACTGCGCATTTCCTCATACCATGCGGCCAAAATCCCCTGTTTTTCAGAAACACAGCCGCATAAAATGAGTTTTTACCGGTATTTTGTCATTATATGCGAAGGAAATGAGCGAGCGGGGCAAGGAGGGGAGGAAAAAGATATTTCCCGCCGGGACTGCGCGAGCTCTTGGGGGCTCGCTTGCCCGTCGAGAATATCTTTTTCCACATCCTGCTCACTTCGGAAGCAGGTATCTTTCCCTTGGCCGGGAAAACAGTTTTTTTTCCGGCCGAATACCTCTCGCAGCACTGCTTGGCCGGGAAATCGGCCTTTTTCCGGCCGAACACCTCGCGAAGCACTGCTTGGCTGGGAAAACAGCCTTTTTTCCGGCCGAACGCCTCGCGCAGCACTGCTTGGCCGGGAAAACAGCCTTTTTCCCGGCCGTAGCTGTCACAAAGTGCCGTTTCCGCTGGACAGACTGTGGTTTTTCGCCCGTCTGTCTACGCAAAGCTGGCTTTCGCTGGACGGGGGCAGTGCAGGAGATCGCTGTGTTGAGAGGATTAGAGCTGGTGCACGATCAGGGCGATGACTATTCCGAGAAGGGCGCCCATCAGGACCTGAAGGTGCGTGTGGCCGAGGAACTCCTCGAGGCGCTCTTCGGCCGGCGTCTTGATCAGCGTTTTGAGGCTCTCGTGCAGGTCGTTGATGGCCTTGGCCTGCTTGCCGCTCTCCATACGGATGCCGGAGGCGTCGTGCATCATCAGGAAGGCCAGGACTGCGGCGATGGCGAACTGGATGGAGGTGAAACCGAAGCAGAGCAGGCAGGTCGTGGCAAGTGCGCACACCACGGCAGAGTGGGTGCTGGGCATGCCGCCGTCACCAAACAGACGGTCAAGAGACAGTTTCCTGTTCTTGACCGAATTGATGACGATTTTGATGGCTTGCGATACTATCCAGGATGCACCCGGACTGAGAAGGTACTCAACAGAGAGCATCTGAAGGATTAACGGATACGAATGGTTGCGTAGTCAGTCGAACCGTCGTCGAAAGTGGTTTCTACGGCTACGATTCCGAACCTGTGGTTGCCCCAGTATTTGACACTCTTGACGCCGTCGGTGTTATTGGTCGGGCCTTCGACCTCGATGACCTTGATCTTCATACCGTTCCAGCTGAAATCATTGTCGGTGGAAACGTGGGTCACCTTGCGGCCGTTGCTGTAAGTGTCGCCTTCCTTGGAATCGTATTTGATGATGATGCCGTTGTTCTCACCAGAGACATTCTCGATGCCGTTGGTTGTAACCTTGAACTTGACATCGTGAACCTTGACTTTGTCACCGTCCACCTCGAAGAATTTGGGATGGCTCTCCATAAGCTTCTTGTAGCGGGGGTCAGTCATATTGAAAGTTCCTTCGACAGTGGAAACGCCGTTGTCGAGCGAAACCACAGAGACGTTGATGCCGCTGGCTCCGTTGAAAGAACCGGTAAGAGTGGTGCCTACTTCGCCGAGATCTGACTGATCGCCGGTAATAGTCTCATAGCCTTCGCAGGAAACAAGGCAAGCTATAGTAAACAAAGAGATGAGAAGCAGATTAATCCTTTTCATACGTAGTGGTATTATGTTGACTTCTACAAATGTAGATAATAAAACGCAATTTCCCTATCTTTGAAGAAATAAAAGGGAATAGCCTCGTATGGTCCTGAAACGCTTGTTTATAGCGGTTTTTCTATTCTGCTTCATCTCGACTGCCGCCCAGCCGCCCGCAAGCCTCAGCCTCTACGCTGAGAGGACAGGCTGCCGGCCTGCAATCGAAGGGAACAGGGTAGAGATCATCGACGACGCAAATGACTTCTATGAAGAAATGATCGAGAGCATACGCAGTGCCGAGTCATTCATCTTTATGGAGTATTATATCTTCCGCGATGACACGGTCTCCACTTCCATTCTGGACGCGCTGGCCGAAAGGGCGAAGGAGGGTGTGCGCACATTTGTGATACTGGATTATTACGGCTGCTCCCAGCATCTGGAAGAAAAAGGCAACCGGTTCAACACCAGGCCTTTCAGACGCGGCTTCCTGCAGCCCTATATTGACAGCGGCGTTGACATCGTCTTTTACAACAAGGGCGGCATCCTGCCCCGCAACCACAGGAAACTCACTCTTGTGGACGGAAAGGTGGCATACACCGGCGGAATGAACGTCACTGACCTGTACATCAACGGCATAGCAGGTGTCGGAAAATTCTGGGATATGAGTATGCGGATCGAGGGCCCTGCGGTGCAGTCTTTCTTCGCGGGCTTTGTCCGTATGTGGAACAGCTGCGGAGACCAGCCGCTGACTATCCCTGTCCCCGAAGCTCCTGCTCCTGCCGGAGATGTTCCTCTCATCATCCTGGAAACGCAGGGAGCGGCCATCCATCCCAACCCCGAAGAATTGTTTACGGCGCTCTTCGAAACGGCTCAGCACTCCATACGCTTCATCAGCGGATACTTCAATCCCACGCCGGCTATAGTCAAAGGCCTCAAGGAAGCTGCCAGAAGGGGTATCGACGTGCAGATGCTGATGGGCTCATCCACCGATATGCCGCCGGTCATCGACAAGGTCCTTATGCGCCGTGCCGTCAGTCTGTCCAAGGAAGATAATTTCACGCTCTACACCCAGCCGGGAGGCTTCCATCACGAAAAGGTAGTATCCATCGACGGGCATCTGATACTGGTCGGTTCGCTCAATATGGACAGGTTCTCCCTCAAGACAAATCACGAGATGGGCGTACTGATGGAGTCGGCTGAGCTCGCAGCGGCCTTCGACGCTTATTTTGACGCTCACGCACATCCTGATATCTGACAATGAGGCGACTGCTGATGACATTGATCCTCTCGCTCAGCCTGCTGAGCTCCTTCGCCCAGGTCGACAGCACCTCCGGGCCGGTCCAGCGTCTGGACTCCACCGTCATCGTGTCTGAATCGGCGAGGCAGCGGCTGCTTCAGGCGCAGCTCGGACTGGACGCCATCGATGAGGGGATTGTGCGTAAAGTCCCGGCATTCCTGGGTGAGAGGGACATCATCAAGGTGATACAGATGCTCCCCGGAGTGCAGTCGCCCAGCGAAGGGTCGTCGGGCTTTTCTGTCCGCGGCGGGCTTATCGACCAGAATCTCATCCTGCTGGACGGAGTCCCGCTTTATTGCGCCGGCCATTTCCTCGGTTTCATCTCAATGTTCAATGACGACATCCTGAGCAGGACCGACCTCTATAAAGGCGACTTCCCGGCGACGTTCGGCGGCCGCATCTCGTCTGTCCTCGACGTCTCGACCAAGGACGGCGATATGGAGAAATACCACGGCCGTCTGTCG
>JAGCZI010000175.1 GCA_017960085.1 Bacteroidales bacterium | reverse complement strand
TCAGGAAAGTGCGCACCGGCAAGAACAACGCCCCGGTCATCACAACCGAATACACAGGTGATTTCCGCCTGAGGCCTTACGATAAACTCACCGTGGATTACTCCGTCAGCGATCCTGACGGTCATCCGTTCACTATAGTTGTCGACCCCGGCAGCGAAGCCCTCACATATAAGATATCCCAGGGCGCGGTCCAGGTGAATATCGCCGGCAACGGTGCGCCTCACGGCAAATACACCGCGCATATCATCGCCAAGGACAGCTATCAGGATTCCACCGACTATGCCATCGACTATGAAATCCTCGAAAACCACGTTCCGGTAGTGATATCTCCAATCCCCAATATGAGCTTCGGAACAACAGGTACGAGCCAGTCATTCGACCTGTTGAAATTCTTCAAAGATGAAGACGGGGAGGCAATGACATATACCATCAGCATATCCGACAGGAATGTTGCTCACGTCAACGCGACCGGCAACAATATGGTGATAACTGCCCTGGGCTACGGCCTCACATCTGTCACCATCACCGCCACTGATGCCTGCAAGACATCCTGCTCGCTCAGCTTCAAGATCCTGATACGTGACGAATCCCGTCCGATAGACATCTATCCCAACCCGGTAGTGGACTATCTCAACATACGCCCGGGCAAGGAAGACAACCTCAAAGTCACTATCACCAACAAGGCCGGAGCTACAGTCTGGTCTGAAACGGCCGCAGCGGGCCCGTTCGAGCCTCTGTCCGTAGATATGTCCGGCCAGCCCGGCGGAACCTACTACGTCCGCATCAGCGGCTCCGGCGTCGATAACACATTCACTATTGCCAAGAAATAACCGATATGAAAAAGATAATAGTTCTTCTGTCACTGATTCTGTTCTCGCAGGCTTCTTTCGCGCAGGCAGTTCCGGCTTTGCTGATCCCTTCAGATTCCCGTTTTATGGCTATGGGAGGCGTGGCGCTGCAGCCGTCTGCAGACAAGCTGGATGCACAGGCATTCTACGGAATGTGGGCTCCTAAAACTGCAAACAACACCGTCATCGGCGGCAATGTCTTTCTGCGTGTCGGCAAAAAGATTGGCGTCAGCGTCGAAGGCAGGACCTTTATGGACAAACCCTACGACATCCTGTCCGCCCAGGGACTGGCTACAGGCGGCACCTTCCGTCCTTCGGATCTCATAGCCGGCGCAGGTGTCAGCTACGACATCACTGAAGGCTTCACGGTAGGAGTGAAGGGCCGTATGGTCTCTTCAAAGATCGCCGAGGATGCCAAAGGCTCTGCATTCTGCGCCGATCTGTCGGCCAGCTATGCAACGCAGCTGTTTTCGGCCAGCGTTGCCATACGCAACGTCGGCTCCAAGATCAGCTACGGCGCAGGCTCATACGCCCTTCCGGCGCTGGCAGCCCTGCAGGGCAGTGTCAAGCCGTTCAAAGGCTTCACTGTAGGAGCTGAAGCGGATTATCTCTTCGCAGGAGCCCTGATGGCAGGTCTCGGAGTCGAATACGGCATCGCCGACATCGTTTTCCTGCGCGGCGGCTTCCATTATGGTGACAATGCCAAAGGTATTCCGACCTATGCGTCTCTCGGTCTAGGCGTACAGTTCGCAGGCGTGCATCTTGATGCCGCTTATCTTACCGCTTCCAAAACACTGAGAAACAGCCTGCAGATATCCCTTGGATATGCCTTTTAGGCTTTGAGATGAGGCGGCAGGCTATGAGGATCAGGAGATTAATGCTGGCTTTGGCTGTGGTGGCGCTTATCCACTGCGGATGCCAGAAAACAGAGACAGCCACAGCTATCGAGGAACCCCGTCAGGAGAGGGTGGTGACCCAGGACGGCAAGGAGTTGCCGGCCTCCGCCCTTGAGCAGGGACACGTGCGTGTGAAGCTCTCTGAAGAGATGACTCTGCTCGCAGAGAATGACCCCGCTGCTTTTCGGGAACTTTTCAGCGAGCTGGGTGCTATTTCTGTGGAAAGGACCTTCCCCGATGCAGGTAAGTTTGAAAAACGCAGCCGGAAGGCCGGCCTCCACCGATGGTACGACGTCTATTTCGACGAGCGCAAGCCTCTGACCAAGGCTGGTGAGGTGCTTTCGCTGATAGATAATCTGGGCTATGTCGAATACAGGCCCAGGATGGTCCGCTTCGACAGTCAGGATGTCAGCTGGAGGAGCAAAGGCCCCTCTCTGACATCTTCCGGCGACGCCTCTCTCCAGAGCTTGAACCGGGACATATTCAACGATCCGTATCTGGGATGGCAGTGGCACTATTACAACGACGGCACGATGCAGGGATCCAAGTTCGGCTGCGACGTGAACGTCTTGCCGATGTGGAACGAAGGCATAGTAGGAAAGCCGGAAGTCATAGTGGCCGTTATGGACGGCGGAATCGACTATAACCACGAAGACATAGCCGCCAATATGTGGCATAACCCCGAAGTCTCAGGGGATTCAGTGTATGGATATAATTTCACCTACCACACATACACTATACAGCCTGATGAACACGGCACACACGTGGCCGGAACCATCGCGGCAGTCAACAACAACGGCATAGGAGTCAGTGGCATCGCCGGCGGAAACTTCGCCGCAGGGCTGCCTGGCGTCAAGCTTATGAGCTGCCAGATATTCATTCCGAGCGGCATCCGTGCCGCCAATGCGGCCGAGGCTATCAAATGGGGGGCGGACCACGGTGCCGTCTTATCCCAGAACAGCTGGGGTTTCACCACTGGCAAGGCTCCACAGTCGGATTTGGATGCGATAGACTATTTCAACCGGTATGCCGGTGTGGATGAGAATGGCAACCAGGCCGGCCCGATGAAGGGCGGTGTCGTTTTATTTGCCGCAGGCAATGAACATTACAGGGCCAGCTCCCCCGCAGATTATGAAGGCTGCGTGGCTGTAGCTGCCGTGAATGCATCATTCCAGGCTACTGTCTATACAAACTACGGTCCGTGGGTTGACCTGTCCGCTCCAGGCGGCGAGTCTGAATCCGGACCGCTGATACTGAGCACAGTGTCAGGAAACGATTATGCTTTCTTCGAAGGCACATCGATGGCCTGTCCTCACGTCACAGGCGTGGCGGCCCTCATTGTCTCAGAGATGGGCGGCCCCGGCTTCACCAGGGATATGCTGCTCGACAGGCTGCTCAACAACACCACAGACATCACAAAATACGGAGTTACGCAAATCCCGGGCATAGTCAATGCCTATGCTGCCTTCGATGGCTCCAGCAAGGTTGCGCCCGATCCGGTTACTGAATTCAAGCTCTCGGCCGAAAGCAATACCATTAAGTTCAGGCTGAGAATCCCTGAAGATCCTGACGAAGGCACTCCCTACGGCATTACAGTATGGTATACCGACAGGCCTTTCGAATCCGCGGCCGATGTGAAGTTTTTATCTTATGAGGTTGAGGACCTTGAAGCAGGAGACTGGTTTGAAGGCAGCATCCCGAATCTGGCCTTTGAGAAGGAATATTCCCTGCAGTTTGACGCCTATGACCTGACGGGCAACCACAGTGACCCCTCCGTGATAGGCAATGTGGTGACCGGCCGCAATTCTGCACCTGTGATCGAGAGCGAGACTTCGCTGAAGGACGTCATTGTGAGAAGTTTCGAGACAAAACTGCTCGACATCACTTACTACGATCCTGACGGACACGACGTCTTCCCGTCTTTTGAAGACAACTCTAAGGGCGCAGCCTCGATCGCCTATACCGGAGAGGGTAAATGCAGGGTCAAGCTGGACGGCAGCGCAGTCAGGCCGGGCAGATATGAGTTCAAGCTCACGGTCAAGGACAACTACGGCGCTGCAGTTTCAATCGTGGTGCCCTATACCGTCAAGCTCAACACTCCGCCCGTGAAACTGAAGGACATCGGCAATATAGTCGTAAACATCCTTAAAGAGAAACCGGTCCTGAACCTTGCCGACTATTTTTATGACGAAGACGGGGAAAAGCTGACGGTGAAGTGCTCGGTGAGCGACCGCTCTGTCGTCACTGTCTCAGCCACCGCTACGAACACTCTCAGCATAATACCGCTGACTATAGGCACTGCCGACGTCACTGTCGTTGCGTCTGACGCTACAGGCGCGACAGTGACCTCATCGTTCAAGATCCTTGTCAGGAACAATTCAGTGCCGTTCGACATATATCCCAATCCAGTAACTGATGGCAAGCTGTTTGTCCGTTCCGGCGAGGACGCAAGTGCCGACATACTGGTCAGCGGCCCTTCAGGGGCTGTGGTTTACTCGGGCCGCCAGGATATAGGCCCCTTCACACCTGCGCAAATAGATATGAGCGGGTTGAGTTCAGGTGTGTACGACGTTAAGGTGACATCTGCGTCGGCATCGGTTACGACATCAATAGTCAACATTCGAAATGAATAGGAATATATCGTTATCCATAGTCTTGCTTCTGGCTGCCGTTGCTGCGCAGGCACAGGTTGTATCGTTCATCAACCTCCCCGACAATGCAGCGAGGATGGCTCTTGGCGGGACTGACGTGTCATACGACGTGTCAAGGCTGCAGGAGCGTGGCTACTACGGTTCGGCCGAGGCGACTTATTTTGTATGGGAGCCCTCGATGCACGCCGGCGGCTCCGTAGGAAGATATATGGCCGACGGCTATGCAAGGCTGGGCGAAAACTTCGGCATAAGTGCCAGAGGCAGGATCAGCAACGTGCGGTCGCTGTCATATATGGATGACAGCGGCAAGCCCGGCGTCGGATTCAAATCTGCTGAATTTATGGCCGGGGTGGGAATGCATTACCGCCCTTTCAACAACATTTCTGTCCTGGCAAGGGTCGATTTGATTTCTTCGAATCTTGCAGCTAACTTTGCAGCTAAGGCTGTTGCGGCTGATCTGGGTGTGGCCTATGATTTCAACGACCTTTCAGTCGCGCTGACGGTGAGAAACCTCGGGTCTAAGCTCAAGTATGCGCAAACGGCCAGTGAGGCTCTGCCGACGGTGGTGCTGCTTGGCGGCGAATATATCTTCGGAGCAGGCAGGCACATTATTGATATTTCTGCCGACGCGGGCTTTATGCCACAGCAGAAATGTGCGTTGGCAAAGCTGGGCGTACGCTTGTCGCTGTTCGGCGTCGCCGACATTATGGCCGGATATCATTACGGCAGCAACAGTCAGCTCGAGCCGAGCTATGCCACGGCCGGTCTCGGGGCGGAGATAAGCTTTTTTCGGCTGAGTGCGGCCTATGTGATCGCCGGCAAGTCTTCGCCGATGAAGAATACGATGGCTTTCACGCTGGGCGCGAGGTTTTAGGAGGACAAAATGAACTGTATAATAGAAGAGTCATATAACCAACTGATAATCCATACCGACGGGGGAGGACGTCCTGCTTGTCAGCAGGTGGCCGCCCTCAATGAGGCCTACGGCGAATATGTGGTGCACAAGGCCCTCAAGGGCCGCCGGCAGCGCGAGTTGCTGGGCCGCTACTTCGCTCCGGCCGAAGACCTGCCTTTTTTGAAAGGCTTCTCGTGCTCCGGCCAGCTTCCTGCCGGTGGAGGCTCCGCCCTTTGGGTGATGTTCACGGACGATGACAATTACGTCTATACGCCGATTCTCTATGACCGCGAGGGCGACGACAGCGCTGCGAACACCCTGCGCATCTTCGAGGATTACACCCGCATCCTTGCCGACGGCGGCCTGACGCTGGCGGACAACTGCGTCAGGACGTGGTGTTACGTGGATGACATAGACAACAACTATAAAGGGTTCTACAAGACCCGTACGGAATATTTCTCCACCCACGGACTGACTCCCTCAACGCACTATATTGCCAGCACCGGCATCGCAGGCACTATGCCGGCCGGCTGCGGAGTGGTGGGGGTGGAGGCCCTGGCCGTTAAAGATCCCGGCAGGGCCGGCATCAGATACCTCAAGGGCAGCAGCAATCTCGGCCGCACAGATGCGTACGGAGTGACCTTCGAGAGGGGAACGGTCCTTACGCTTGACGGCAGCAGGACGGCCCTTATAAGCGGCACCGCCAGCATCGACACCGCAGGCAACGTGCTGCACGTCGGCGACATCGGGGCCCAGACGCTGCGCTCGTGGGAGAATGTCGGCGTGCTGCTGGACGAGGCCGGTATGTCGTTCGACGACGTGACGATGATGATAATATATCTTCGCAACCGCGAGGATTACGCTGCCGTCCGTATGCTCTATGAAGAGCGCTTCGGGGGCAGGATCCCTCATCTGTTCCTGCACGCTCCTATATGCCGTCCGACCTGGCTGATGGAGACTGAATGCATAGCTGTAAAACGTTAGGACAATGGATAAAGGACAGTCATTCAAGTCAGTATTCCTGAAGTACGAGAGATTGTGCTGGGCAGTGCTTCTGGCCGCTACTCTCTTCCCGCTGCTGGCATTTGTCTTCAAGGACGTAGTGGCGCGCTTCGGAGAGCTTAGCCTGTTCATCTACGACCGCTCATTCTTCGAGGAGACGGTCTTCAAGGCCGGAGGCTTGCTGGAGTATATCTCCGCTTTCCTGGCGCAGATCCTTGTAGTGCCGTGGCTGGGCAGCCTGATAGCAGTGCTGCTGTGGCTGGCGGTATACCGGCTTTTCATCGCAGCCTTCGATCTGCCACGCGGTTACAGCGTCATTGCGCTGGCTCCTGTGGCTATGCTGCTGATGACGGTGATGGGCTACGGCGACAAGGTCAACGTGCTGCTTTACAGGAATGTCTTTTACACTGCAACCCTCGGTTTCCTCTACAGTCTGGGCGTGGTGCTCTGCTGCAAGAAGGTCCGCAGCTATGCGCTGAAGCTCGTCTTGATGGCCGTGATGGGTGCTGCCGGCTATGTCCTTTTCGGGATGTACGGCCCGCTCGGAGCCACCCTTGCGGCGCTGAGCAGCATCGCCCGCGACCGTTCGGCAAGGAAGGCCATAGGGTCTTTTCTGCTGGTCGTATGCCTATGGGCCGTGCTGTTGCTGCCTATAGCCTTCGGCGGCGACTGGTTTGCTGCTGTCCCGGTAGTTGAGTTCTACAACTACGACAAGGTCAACGTGCTGCCATATATCCTTCTGGCCGCCTTCTCTCTGGTCACCGCGCTGGTGTCGCGGGGCCGCAAAGAGGCT
>JAGCZI010000174.1 GCA_017960085.1 Bacteroidales bacterium | reverse complement strand
TCAGCAGCACGAGGCAGTAGGCAGGGTGGATGTAGCCCAGCGCGGCGCAGATGACCACGAGGATGAACGGCACGAAGAGGAAGATGGCGTAGGCGGTGAGGCCTGCCGCATCGGTCTTCAGCAGCACTGCCAGGGTTTTCTTGTGGGACACGTCGTCGACGTGGCGCTCCACGAAGGAGTGGGTGTAGAGGATGTTGGTCACGAACATGCCGATGGCGATGCCGAGGGCCAGGATGTGCCATGCAAAGCCGGTCTCGGGGGTGTAGAGGGCGCCGCAGGCTGATTCATAGACTCCGCAGACCAGGCAGGGGCCGAAGCAGATGCCGATGGCCAGCTCGCCGAGGCCGTGGAAGCCGAGTTTCAACGGCGGGGCAGAGTAGAAGTAGCAGAGGATGGCTGCGATGCCGGCAATTATGAGGAGCTTCCAGTCGAAGTCGCGGGCGATGAAGATGACCAGGCCGCCGAGGATGGCCAGGCCGAAGAAAACGGCGATGGCAGCTTTCAGCTGCTTCACAGTGGTCGAGCCGTCCTTCAGGTAGGGATATTTGTCGGTGAAAGCCTTTTCGCCCTGTTCCCTAAGTCCGAGGCGGTATTCCAGCAGTTCGTCCTGATAGTCGAAATAGTCGTCAAGCAGGTTGCCGCCCAGGTGCACAAGGCAGACGCAAAGCACTGCCAGAAGTCCTAAGAAGATGTTGAATCCGCTGACGCCCAATGCCATCACTACCGTCAGGATGCTCGGCATCAGGTTCTGCGGGGCTGCGAAAGACCGGCTGTTGTAAAGCCATTTTTTGATCAGATTCATAGCGTAATCAGTTTTATTTCAAATCTTTGAGGACCTCGGCTATAGCAGCGTCGAGCTGAGGATCCTTGCCTTCGAGACGGTCCTTGAATGTGTTTTTAACGTATATGTCAGGTTTCACTCCGGTGTTCTCGAGGTCTGAGCCGTCGATGATGCTGTAGCATCCCCATGCCGGCATACGGCAGGTCGAGCCGTCGAGCAGGCGCACTGAAGAGGTGAAGATTATCCAGCGGTAGGTCTCAGTTCCGACCAGTTTGGCGATGCCGAGGGTCTTGATGCCGTTGGATGTAACCTCTGCGTCAGAAAGGCTGTGCTCGTTGACCAGCACCACGATGGGCTTGTCGGCCGGAGCCACGTTGGGATGGGTTGTCCTCGGGAAGTCGCGGTATGCCCACTCGAAGTGGCCCTGGCCGCGCAGGAAGTCGATGACCTCCTTGTGGACGTTGCCGCCGTTGTTGTAGCGCAGGTCGAGTATCAGGGCATCCTTGTCATAAACCTCGGTGTGCATCTTGAGCAGGAACGAATTGAGGTCTTCGTCGCCCATCGCGCGCATGTGGATGTAGCCGACCTTGTCGCCGGTCTTTTCCTTCACGATGCCGGCACGCTGTTCCTCCCATTCCTTGTACTGGAGAGTCTTGATGGCCGAAGCGGTAGTGGTGTGGACTCTGGTGTCGAATTCCTTGCCGTCGCGCTTGAAAGTGAGCTTGAGCTCGTCGGCCTCCACTGCTCCTGAGAAATATTTCTCGCGGTTGACAGCCTTGTCGATCTTTTTGCCGTTCACTGCGACGAGCTCGTCACCCTTGCGGATGTCGACTTCGACTCTGTCGGCGGGGGAGTCGGGAAGGATGGCTGCCACTTTGTAGGGCGAGGCATTGTCGAAGAGGATGCCGGTGGCGTAGGTCCTGATTCTGGTCTCCTGCCTTTCCTCGGTGCCGTTGGAGGTGAATCCGAGGTGGGATGAGTTGAGCTCGCCCAGCAGGTCGGTGATCAGGGTGCGGAGGTTGGCGCGGGTGCGGACGTAAGGAAGCAGCGAAGCGTAGTAGTCCCGCACTGCGATCCAGTCAGCCCCGTGGAAGTTCACATCGTAGTAGTTCTGTTCCAGCACGCCCCAGGTCTCGTAGAACATCTCGCTGAATTCGTCGCCGAGAACAGCCTCAACGTCTTTCTTTATCTCGGTCTTGGCGGCAGTCCCGGCTGCGGGGTCGACTTTGTATATCGAGCCCTGTCCCAGACAGTAGAGGGCGTCCTTGCTGCAGAAGTACGTGCCTCCGTTGAACTCTTTGACCTGTTTGGGTTTCGCGTCAGGATCCGAAAGTTCTAGGCTGAAAACTCCGTTGGTCGTTCCGCCCATAACGCGGTAGAGAAGGTAGGATTTATCCTTCACGCTGTAGATGTAGGTGTTGCTCTGGAATCCGTCGGCAGAGACCCTCGTCATCCTCTCGTGGAGCTTGTCGAAGTCGATTACGACGGTAGAGTCTTTCTTGGGAGAGTTCTTGCTGTCCTTGAACAGGTTCTCGACATTCTCGGATTTGAAAGGAGTGTCGTACTTGCGCAGCGGAAGCTTCAGGAGGTAGTTCCTGGCTCCTCTCGGATATGAGGTGGCGGTGGGGTTGCCAAGCAGATACATGTATTTGCCGTCAGGAGTGAACAGCGGCTGCTGTTCCACTGATGCTGAATGGGTAAGGTTCCTGACGTTGCCTTCGTCCAGATTGAGGACGTAGATGTCAGTCTCGAACATATTCATCGCGTCGAAGGCGAGCCATTTGTCGTCGAACGAGAATGACAGGTCATAGCCGTTGAACGACCAGAACTCGGCGTCTGCCACCTTGACGGTGGTGCCGGCCTTGACGTTGTGCAGCATGACGGAGTGGCTGCCGTCGATGAAGGCCAGCATGTCGCGCTTGTGGTTTATCGCGAGGCTGGTGACATTGTTCTGCGACAGGAACACCGGCGATTCGGCGGAACTGCCGTCGGCTGCGATCTTGTAAAGGTCGGTCCAGCCCTTGGTGGTCCTTATGTAATAGATGGTCTTGCTGTCGTCAGCCCAGGCCACATCCATGACGCGTTCGTCGGCAGGGGTTTCGAGCTTCTGCAGATACTTGCCCTTGGTGTCGGCGACATATATGCCTCCGCGGATGACGAAGGCAAACTTCTTGCCGTCGGGAGAGATGTCGGCTGCGCTGGGGGTCTGGCCGGCGAATGAGCGGCGCACCTCCACGCTGCCCGAGGCTACAGCTATCTGCGGCACGCTCACCCTGCCGGTGGCGGGCTCGAGGACGTTGATCTCATAGTCCTTCAGGAACACTATGGCAGAGCCGCCGAAGGCTATCGACGGGTACTGCACAGACTTGTCGAAGCTTGTGAGCTGCTGGGGCTTGCCGCCCTTCACATATTTCACTATGTTGGACTCTTTGTTGAGTTCGTCGCTGACATAGTAGATGTTGCCGGCCTTGTCGGCCATGGGCCACTGGTCCTTGCCGATGTAGTCGGTAAGCTCTGTGTAGGCCCTGGTCTTGGGATTCCAGCACTTGATGTTGGGGTTGTGGTCGCCGACATAGCGCTTGCGGGTGGGGAAGCTGATGCTTTCCATAGACTCGTTGAAGAGGAATTCGCCGGTGGCGGGATTCTCCACCATATTGACTATGGTGTTGAAATAACCGTCGAACATCAGCTGCGGGGTGCCGCCGGTGACGGCGACTTTATATGTGGTCTTGCGGGCGCTGCCGCGAGTCGATTCGAAATATATCCATTTTGAGTCAGCCGACCATGATACGGGAACGTCGGCGGCTTCGTGGAAGGTCAGCTGGACGGCCTGGCCGCCGGCTGCGGGAACCACGTACACATCGTTGTTGCCCTGGATGTCGGAACTGAAAGCCAGCCATCTGCCATCGGGGGATACCAGCGGGGAATCCTGCACTCCGGGCATCGTGATGACTGCAGTGGCCTGACCTCCGGCCAGGGGCACGGAGTAAATGTCACCGTCATAACTGAAATAAATCTGTCTGCCGTCAGGAGAAAGCGACGGATGGGATGCGAAACGGATGTTGTCTGCCCAGGCTGTAGTGAGGGAGAAAGCCGCGATTGCCGCGATGAGGAACTTCTTCATATTGGTCAGGATAAAAAATCCCCCAAAAGTAGGGCTTCTGAGGGAGAATAACAAGAATTGGCGGGTATGTCTGTCAGCGCACGGGGACCGCGTGGGTGTTCTTGACTTCACCCATGACGAAGGAACTGTTCAGGCCGCCTATGCAGTCCAGTTCGCCGAGGATGCGCAGCACGAACTGCTGATAGTCCTTCATGCTGGACACATAGACCTTCAGCAGGAAGTCGTAGTCCCCTGATATGTTGTAACATTCGCCGACCTCATCCATGTTCTGCACCGCATCCATCAGGCGCTGTGCGTTGTCGAAGGTGTGCTGTTTCATCTTGATGTAGCAGAACGCGATGAAAGAGCAGTCCAGCTTTTCAGCGTCCAGCACTGCCATGTACCTTTTTATATAGCCTTGCTCGTGCAGCCGCTTTATCCTCTCGAAGACCGGAGTGGGGGAGAGATGGACCTTCGCGGCGATCTGTTTGTTGGTGAGAGAAGAGTCCTCCTGAAGGATTCTGAGGATAGCGATGTCGGTGTTGTCAAGTCCGCTCATAAGGCCGAAAGTTTTTTATTCTGCTGAGATTGGGAAAAACAGTGTTGTTTGGATTTTTTATTCTAAATATTGTGCAAAAATAGGTTTATTTTTCAAATTATCAAAAAGTCTTGGAAAGAATTTCCGAACACTCGACCTTTGCAACAGAAAAAGGAACAAAAACAATAAAAACATACGACAATGAGCAACAAGAATTACCATCTCGAGACTCTGGCCCTCCACGTCGGCCAGGAAAATGCTGACCCCGCATCTGACGCACGCGCCGTGCCTATCTATCAGACTACCTCCTATGTCTTCCGCAACTCGCAGCACGCAGCAGACCGCTTCGGCCTTCGCGACGCCGGCAACATCTACGGCCGTCTGACAAACTCCACACAGGGTGTGTTCGAAGACCGCGTCGCAGCGCTTGAAGGCGGTGTCGCAGGCCTGGCTGTGGCCTCAGGTGCGGCAGCCATCACCTATGCCCTCCAGAACATACTGCAGGAAGGCGACCACGTCATAGCAGCAGACAATCTCTACGGCGGCACCTACAACCTCATAGTCCACACCCTCGTGACCCAGGGCATAGAGAACACCATAGTCCATCTCAACGACCTCAAGGCCCTCGAAGCTGCAATCAGGCCCAATACCAAAGTCATATATGCCGAAACCCTGGGCAACCCGAATTCGGATGTCGCCGATTTCGAGGGGATAGCTGAGGTGGCGCACCGTCACAACATAGTATTCATCGTGGACAACACGTTCGCCCCCATCCTCATCCAGCCGCTGAAACATGGAGCCGACATCGTCGTGCATTCTGCCACCAAGTTCATCGGCGGCCACGGCAGTTCCCTCGGAGGAGTGATAGTGGACGGCGGCAAGTTCAACTGGAAGGCCGATCCCGACAAATATCCGACCCTCGCCAAACCCGATCCCAGCTATCACGGAGCAGTCTTCGCAGACGTCGCCGGCCCGGCAGCATTCGTGACCCGCATCCGTGCCGTGATACTGCGTGACACCGGAGCATGTATCAGCCCCTTCAACGCCTGGATCCTGCTGCAGGGCGTAGAGAGCCTGCCCCTGAGGATAGAGCGCCATGTGCAGAATGCCCTCAAGGTGGTAGAGTATCTGCTCAACAACCCGAAGGTTGCCAAAGTCAACCACCCGGCTATCGCCGACCATCCCGACCATGCCTTGTACAACAGGTATTTCCCGAACGGAGCCGCATCTATCTTCACCTTCGAGATAAAAGGTACCCAGGAGGATGCATGGAAGTTCATCGATTCACTCGAGATATTCTCCCTGCTGGCCAATGTGGCTGACGTGAAGAGCCTGGTAATCCACCCTTATACCACGACCCACTCGCAGCTGAGTCCGGAAGAATTGGAGCAGCAGCACATCACGCCCACTACCATAAGGCTGTCTATCGGTGTCGAGCATATCGACGACATAATCGCCGACCTCGACCAGGCTTTCAGCAAAATCTGACAGGGGTTTGAAACTAAACCTGAATGAGGTCCTTCAAGGTAGTGTTTTCTACCTTGGATTGGACCTCAAAGTATAAATCGGCAAAGGCTCTCCTGATGCCGCAGGATTCGGGCACCCAATCAAATTCGCACTTGTTGCCATTGTCGCAGTCGAGGCACGAAACCGGCATCAGAGAGCCTTCTGTCTTATCTATGATCTGAGCCAGACTGATATCCTCAGGAGGTATGGCGAGATAATAGCCTCCATCCACGCCTCTGGCGCTTTTAAGGATACCGGAACGTTTGAATTCCAGCAGAATACCTTCGAGAAAGCGAAGTGGAATGTTCTTGCTTGACGCAATATGGCTCATAGGAACAGGACCCTTGCCGTATTCCTTTGCAAGTGCTGTCAAAGCCATTATCGCATATCTGGTCTTCCTCGTAAGCATCCATCAAAGATACAAAAATCATTGGAATGCTAATAGGAAACTGTCATAAGAATGTTGAAACAGTTAGCTGCTGAATGGTCTGTTTCAGTCTTGTAAGTGTAATTCAGATGGAATTGCAGGAATTTGAATGGAGCGAAGATGGCACCGACGGTATAATACTGCTGGCTTGCAGGCAATGAAAGTTCTGGATTGAAGCGGTCGTAACGTGCTACCAGTGAAAGGTTGTCAATCGGTTTGTATCCGCACATTGCATAGAGACCGCCTGAATAAAGCGAACCGGTGTGTCCTGCCAGGTACTCCGACCTTGCAAAGAAATTGCTGCCCTGATACGACAATCCGCCTCCGAATCGGTCCATTCTGGGGGCTTCGTCACCGAGGCTGACCATATAATAACCGGCCAGCGTAAGCTCACTCAAAGGATTGAAATCTATCCTTCCTGTGAAATCCTTGAATCTGTCTGTATCAGATTTGTTGATGCCGCTTCCGTTGAAGAAGCCGGCTTTATAGGAAATGTAGTAATGACCGTCTGCGGCCGGAATCAGGCTTCCGAAGGCCTGGATACCGATGTCACGGCCGGTGGCGCTGATGCCGGACATATCATTGCCGCTCATACGGGCAAGCCTCTGGACTACCAGCGAATAGTCGATGAACTCAAGCTTGGTAGGCGAGAAATCAGGGTTCTCGATGGTTAGCGGAAGCTTGAACTGTCCGAACTGCAGGTTGAAGGCAGCAGAAGGTTTATAACGTACATAAAGGTCTACCAGTTTCGGGGAACCGGCGAAATCTGCCTGCAGTTTGAAATCCACCGGAAGGTCCGCAATCTTCGAAAGGTCTCCGTTCACGGCCAATCTGGCCCGTTTGAGGTAGAATGTATTGGAATTTTCATCAACTGAGTATCCAGACTGGAGAAAACCTCCGATTGAGAAACTGTTGTTTCCTTGAGCCAGAGATGCCAGACAAACAAGGCTTCCGGCCAAGATCAACATTATCTTTTTCATCTTTTCACGTGCAGTCCGCATTCCCTGTGGTCGGGATCTTCCCACCACCATCTGCCGGCCCGGATCGGTTCTCCCGGAGCTATGGCCCGGGTGCAAGGCTGGCATCCGATGCTGGGATATCCTTGGTCGTGCAGTTTGTTATAGGGTACGGAATAGTCTTTAATATATTGTTTTACATCATCTTCGCTCCAATCTATCAGGGGATTCAACTTGATGACAGAATCCGCTTCATCCCATTCGACCATCTGCATGTCGACCCTGGTTGCAGACTGGCTGCGACGCAGGCCGCTGACCCAGACAGACATTCCCTCGAGAGCTCTTTTCAAAGGCTCGATCTTGCGTATATCGCAGCACAAATGCCTTAACTCCACACTTTCATAGAAGAGGTTGATGCCGTGGAGCCGAACCATTTCCTGAACCTTCTTGTAGTCTGGAAAGAATACTTCTATGGCAATCCCATAGGTCATCCTGGTGGTATCGATCAGGTTGTATGTCTCCGGAAACAACCTTCCGGTATCCAGTGTGAATACCCTGGCTTTCTTCCCTCCTTTAACTATCATATGGGTGAGCACCTGGTCTTCGTAGCTGAGGCTGGAAGAGAGGGCTACCTTTCCTGGATAGAGTTTTGTGAAAAAGTCAAGAACCTCTTGTGCAGACATTTCTGCAGTCTGCTCTCTTAGTGATTCTATCAGTTGTTTCATAATTCTTCGGGTACTATCATTCCGGCTCCTACGGTATCGTTTGTGCCGGGTTCGATGAAAATAAGGCTTCCCATATTGCGGTTGTCCTTGTAATATTCATATACCAGCGGGTCGGCCGTTTTAAGACGGACCCTGGCTATATCGTTCATTGTCAGCGAATCCACTCCATACTCCTTCTCCAGAGTCGAGACATTCACCCTGTAGCAGATTTCCTTGACTATACCCTGGACTTCCTGGGTGGCATGGCGGATGATGTAGCGTTTGCCAGGAACAAGAGCAGAGGAGCGGAACCAGCATACATCGATCTCAACAAGATTTGAGATCTCGGGCTGGGGGAGTCCGGCAGCTGCAATCAGGTCGCCACGGCTGATATCGATGTCATCGGCCAGGGTTATGGTCACAGACTGTCCCTGGCGGGCTGTATCGAAAGATTGCTCGCCAATCATTATGCCGGTCACCACAGAAGAAATGCCAGAGGGCTGCACGCAGATCCTGTCACCGACCTTTATTTCTCCCTGGCATATGCGGCCGGCATATCCGCGGAAATCAGGCCATTTCGCTGAAATGGGTCTGACAACCCACTGTACCCACATTCTGAAGGAATCTCCAGCCGGTCCCGAGACCTGGACGGTTTCAAGGAAGTCGAGAAGAGTCTTTCCGGCATACCAGGGCATATTGTCGGAAGCATTCACGACATTGTCACCCAGTTTTGCGCTGATGGGGATGAAGGTCACATTGGTTTCCGAGAACTGCCTTACCATTTTCAGATAGTCCCCTTCGATTTTGCTGAAGACAGCCTGATCGTATCCGGCAAGGTCCATCTTGTTGACGCAGACCACGATCTCCTTAATGCCGAGAAGCGACACCAGCCATGAATGCCGTACCGTCTGCTCGACAACTCCGTGCCTGGCATCAATAAGGATTATGGCAAGGTCGGTGGTAGATGCTCCCGTCACCATATTCCTGGTGTACTGGATGTGGCCGGGAGTGTCAGCGATAATGAATTTGCGTTTTGGAGTGGCAAAATATCTGTAGGCAACGTCGATTGTTATGCCCTGCTCACGTTCGGCACGCAGTCCGTCGGTCAGCAGTGCAAGATTGACTTCCTCGTTGCCCCTGTTCTTCGAAGCACGCTCAGCCTCTTCCATCTGGTCTTCGAAGATGGATTTCGAATCATACAGCAGGCGTCCAATAAGAGTGCTCTTTCCGTCATCTACGCTCCCTGCAGTGCTGAAGCGCAGAAGCTTCATATCTAAATATCCTTTGTTGTCCATAAAAATCTCCTGAGTTCTAAAAATATCCCTGTTTCTTGCGGTCTTCCATTGCGGTCTCGCTCCTCTTGTCGTCGGCCCGCCCGCCTCTCTCGGTTATCCTTGAGGACGCAATCTCTGCTATGATATCTTCAATGCTATGAGCGCGTGAAAGGGTAAGTCCTGTGCAAGTTATGTCGCCTATGGTACGACAGCGCACTTCCTTTTCTTCAACCACTTCAGTTTCCCTGCGGGGAATGACGGCCGGTTCTGCGGCAAGCCACTGTCCGTCGCGGAGGAAGCATTTGCGCCGGTGAGTATAATAGAGGCTGGGAAGCTCGATGCCTTCCTGGTAGATGTACTGCCATACGTCCAGCTCGGTCCAGTTGCTGATCGGGAAAGCTCTGAAATGCTCTCCTACATCCTTCTTGGCATTGTAAAGGTCCCACAACTCAGGCCTCTGGTTCTTCGGATTCCACTGACCGAATTCATCGCGGTGAGAGAATATGCGTTCCTTGGCGCGAGCTTTTTCTTCGTCGCGGCGTGCCCCTCCACAAGCGCAGTCAAACTTATGCTCGGCCAGGGTGTCCAGCAATGTGACGGTCTGTAATTTATTCCTGGAAGCACTGTAACCCTTCTCCTCAACTACCTTTCCCTGATCGATGGAGTCCTGCACGTAGCCGACTATGAGCTCGGCGCCCAACTTGCTGACGAGGTCGTCACGATAAGTGAGAGTTTCAGGAAAATTATGCCCCGTATCTATATGCACCAGGGGGAAGGGGAGTTTGGATGGGTAGAATGCCTTGTATGCAAGATATGTCAGAACTATGGAATCCTTTCCTCCCGAAAACAAAATGCAGGGCTTTTCAAACTGCGCTGCTACTTCGCGAAGGATGTAGATCGATTCGGCTTCCAGTTCTTTAAGATGAGTTAATTGTTCCATTTTTATTGGTCAAATGATTATCAACTGAATGAACCTGTCAGATATTTGCGTGTGAGATCATGCTCCGGTGTAGAAAACAGGCTGGATGCATTCCCTTGTTCGATAACTTCGCCCAAATATACAAAAACCACGTGATCTGCAATTCTTTGGGCTTGTGGCAATGTGTGAGTCACCATTATGATCGTGTAATCGTCCTTCAGTTTCACGAACAGCTCCTCGATAGTCTTGCTGGAAATCGGATCCAGGGCACTGGTAGCCTCGTCCGCCAGGATAAAGTCCGGCTGAACAGCAAGGCTCCTGGCCAGACACAGACGCTGCTGCTGGCCAATCGACAGCTTTGTGGCAGACTTGTGCAGGCGATCCTTGACTTCATCCCAGAGACCGACGGCTGTAAGATACTTTTCCACAGTTTCATGCATTTCACGTCTTCGCTTGTGCATACCGTGAATTCGGCAGCCGTAGGCGATATTTTCGTAGATTGACATCGGCAGGGGACACGGCCGTTGAGGAATCAGACCCACGCGCCTGCGCAAATCGATCAGTTCGGCCTCCTTTGCCGTGAGGAGGTTCTGCCCGCCGATATAGATGCCTCCACTGGTTTTGACATCATCTACAGTGTCTATCAGTCTGTTGAGACTTTTGAGCAAGGTGCTTTTCCCGCATCCTGAGGGGCCAATGATGCAAGTAATCTTGTTTTTGGGAAAAGTCAGGTTGATATTCTTAAGGATGGGCTGTCCTTCAATGGAAAGGCAGAAGTCCTTAACTGTCATTGAATCATCAGAGGTCGTATTGCTTGTCATATATTCGGGTTTCGTAAATTGTTAGCAATTATATGTTGTTCTTGGTGATGCGATTTCCCAACCATCTGCCAGCCAGACTGAGAATCAATACTATAACCGTCAATACAAGAGCAGCTGCATAGCAGCGGTCAGGGAAAGGCTCCGGCATTATTATCCAGTTGAAAATGGCCAGGGGGAGAGTCGCCGTAGGGTCGGTCAGCGACTGCGGCACTGCATCGGAAAAACCTGCAGTGAACATTACGGCCGCAGCGTCACCGATTGCTTTTCCTACCGCCAGCAATGTGGCGGTTATCATTCCCGGCAGCACCTGGCGCAGAATTACCTTCAGCGTTTCCCACTTGGTGGCGCCCAGGGAGTATGCGGCATCCACCATTTCGTCGGGCACACTCTTGGATATTTCGTCACCCGAACGGATCATCATAGGAATCATGAGCAGAGTGGTCACTATGATTCCACCAAGGAGGGATGCCCTCATTCCAACAATTACCATGATGGTAAAGGCAAATGCTCCGTAAACGATGGACGGAATGCCGTAAAGCACATCGAAGGCCAGACGTACGGCGTATGACAGAGGATGACTGCGACGCAGATACAGATTCATGTAGAATACTACAGGAATGCTCACCAGCGCTGCGAGAACCATTGCAGGCAGGACTACCATAAGAGACCCAAGGATTGCATTCAGGAAACCGCCGTCATCACTCGTGTTCCATTCCCTCCCGGGCACCTGGCTTATCATTTCCCATGAAATGGAACCGATGCCGCGGACGAAAATGGTCCAGACGATTGATATTACCACTGCGAGCACAAGAAGGGAACTGACAATCATCAGGGCCTTCATTATCCGCTCTTCGATATATTTTCCAGGTATTTTTTTCATGATGCAGCAAGTTTTTCGATTCGGTAGAGGATAACCCGAGAAATCAAATTGAACAATATCACCAGAACCAGCAGAATCAGTGCAGCAAACATAATTGCTGATTCATACAGCGGGATGGAAGCCATCTCGCCGTAATTGTTGCCGATGAGGGCAGGAAGAGTGTAAAATCCGTCTGAAAGTGAGCGAGGTACCGCAGGTATTGAGCCGCAGACCATCATTACCGCAATGGTTTCCCCGATTGCTTTGGAAATGGCGAGGACGACGGTGGCGAAAATACCGGGTCTAGCCTTGCGCAGTACCACCTTCCTTGTCGTCTGCCACTGGGTGGCACCCAATGAAAGGGATGCTGCCCTGAGGTCATCCGGAACAACCCGGAACAACTCTACGAACAGGCTTACCATTATGGGAAGCACCATGACGCACAGCACTACTGCGGCGGTTATCAGTGAGTAGCCCCACAAAGGAATCAGGAAGAGCACACCCCAGACACCATAGATGACTGAAGGAATCGAAGCGAGGATGTCAAGAGCCGGATAAACTACTTTGCAAACTGCTTTAGGTGAATACTCAGTGAGATAAATTGCTGTAAACAAAGACACAGGAGTAGCTATAAGCAGTGCAAGCAAAGTCACCGCGACAGATCCCAGAATAAATGGCCGGAATCCGAATTTTCCCTGGGACGGCTTCCATTCGCTGCCTGTGAGCAGCTCCCAGACACTGTGGTCGGCAAAAAGAGGTGAGACCTTACTCAAAAGCCCTACAATCATACCTATAAGGAAAAGGAAAGATATTATGACCAGAATTAGCATCACCGCAGAGGATAGCTTCTGCCTGTAGACTCTGCGGACATTCCTTCGGGGTATGAAATATGAAAAACCGACTACAAAAAGAAGAAAGACGACAATACCAACCGAAATGTTCGCTATAGTCCCGGTGGTGTTTGTCTTTAGATTGCCACCTTTGCGGCCATTGCTCAGAAGCGACAGAGAGCGGTTGTAATCCTCTTCTCCTATTGCCACGTATCCAAGCGGTTCGTTGAGTTTCTGGCCTTCCTGGAGCACATAATTGAGAAATGCAAGTGCAGCAGAGTCTCTGGGAACTTCCTTCGAAACCAGATAAAGGTTGCGGCAAGGGGGAGCTGGATAAAGGTCCTGTTTTATTGCTTCAATGAGCAGGTCCTTGTCTGCGTAGAAGTCTTCATCTGGGCTGACAGAGCCGTTTCCGTCAAGATCTACAGGAGGAATTGACAATCCTGCCAAAGGCTTTCCGGTAGTGGCATCGTATGCATACGCCATATTGTTGAAGCCGATGCCCCATACGTCATTCTGTACGGCCTGGGCTATGCCGGGGTCACCATAAACGGCCGTACCTCCAAGATCTTCCTGGACGGCACCGAACCAGGCAGCCCAGGTTTGGGCAGCGCCGCAGGCATCTGAACGTGTATACACATGGACAGGGTGAGTATCTCCGTTGCCGAGAAAGTCACCCCAGGTCTTGTATTCTCCTGTAATCCAGAATTTCTTTGCATCTTCGGCTGTGATTCCGTGAGCTCGGATTTCTGCCAGCAGAGGATTATCTGCGTTGATGTCCGCAACAACCGCATCTCTCCCGACAATGAAATCAACTGCTCCCTTCTCGCGTTCTTCATCGTATATGTCACGTGACATCATGGCGAAATCGACCATTCCGTTTATGACGTCCGTCATGCCCTTGCCGGCTCCTCCGGCAGAGACATCAATCCTGACACCCGGATGATTTTCCTGAAAAACGTTTGCCCATTCAACGGCAAGAGGGTAAAGAGCGAAAGCGCCTGATACAGATACGCTGCCTGAAAGATCTGAATCATTGCCGGACGGCCCGTTTTTTGAGTGTTCTGGCGCGCAGGAAACGCTCATTTCTGCCAATGCCGCAATTAATAATGCAATGAGGCAGATTTTTTTAAAGTACATAGATTTTGTGTAGTTTTGCAGACAAAAGTACATTAATTAAATGTACATTCAAAATTATATGAGAAGACTAATATTGCTTGTCATTCTT
>JAGCZI010000173.1 GCA_017960085.1 Bacteroidales bacterium | reverse complement strand
CAGGGACATCATCAACCGCAAATTCTTATACTACAGCGCTGCGTCGGTGCTGGAGCAGCTTGAGCAGTATGCCGCCCTTGCCAAACGGGAAGAAGCGACCCTGCTGGAAGGTGCTTACCTCATCAGCGCACTGATTACTCCCGGCTACAAGAGGGCTGCCTTCTATGATGACCTCATACCTCTGATCGGCGAGATAATGAGCGAAACTTCCGAAGACAAGACAGCCGTCGAGAACGCCCGGATACTGAACCATATATTCTACAACAGATACCACTTCACCACTACGGACCCCTTCTCTTTCTCCGAGGACAATTCCCTTTTCATCAATGTCATAGAGAAGCGCCGCGGCAACCCCGTCGCAATATCAGTCCTCTACTTCGCGGTAGCGCACGCCGCCGGCCTGCCGGTGTACCCGCTCTGCTTCAAGGGCGGTTTCGTCCCGGTCTACGTAGAAGACGGCAAGGTGCTTTTCTACCTCAACGTATTCCACAAAGGCGAAATCTTCCTTCAGGACAATCTTTCTGCGATGATGGCTTCGCAGGGCCTGAATCTCGACCCCTCGTCGATGGTGATAAAGAAAGACGCCACCATCCTCACGATGTATATGGAACTTGTCGCGTTCTACTTCGACCAGAAAGGCAACAAGGATATGGTGGAACTGCTCTCCAAAGCTATGGGCTATTTCGGCAACCAGAGATATATGGTCATCGACGAAGACGACGAATGACGTCAGTCCTGCAGGGCCCTGCCGGTGGGGAATTCAGGATGTGTGGCAAGGTCTTCGGGCGTCCCCTCGAAAATCAGCTCTCCACCCTCATCTCCCGCATCCGGGCCGAGTTCTATTATCCAGTCTGCAGCCTTGATGACATCCAGATTGTGCTCCACCACTATTATCGAGTGGCCACGGGCTATCAGGGCGTCGAAAGACTTCAGCAGCTTCTCTATGTCATAGAAGTGAAGGCCGGTAGTCGGCTCGTCAAAGATGAAGAGGATACGGTCCTTTGAAGAAGCATCCTTGGCAAGGAAGGAAGCCAGCTTGATGCGCTGGCTCTCGCCGCCGCTCAGCGTACTGCTGCTCTGCCCGAGCTTGAGGTATGCAAGGCCTACGTCCACAAGCGGCTGGAGTTTCTCGGCGATCCTCTTTGCTGAAGGGTCTTCCTGGGCGCCGAAGAACTCTACGGCCTCGCTGACGCTCATATTGAGGACATCGTCTATGTTTTTGCCCTGATAGCGCACTTCGAGGATCTCAGGCATAAAGCGGTGTCCGCCGCAGCTCTCGCACACCATCGTGACGTCTGCCATAAACTGCATCTGGATGCGGATCACACCCTCTCCCTGGCAGTCCGGACAGCGGCCGCCGTCGATGTTGAAGGAGAAGTGCGAATGGCCGAAGCCGTTCATCTTGGCATAAGGCTGCTCCGAGAACAGCTTTCGGATATCGTCATACACTTTGAGGTAGGTCACAGGGTTTGACCTCGTGCTCTTGCCTATGGGATTCTGGTCGACATACTCTATTGAGGTGATCTTGTTCAGGTCGCCCTTCAGTTCACGGTATGCACCGGGCCGCTCTCCTATCTGGTTGATATGACGGTATACGGCCGGGTAGAGGATATCCCCCACCAGCGTAGACTTGCCGCTGCCGCTGACTCCGGTAACTACGGTCAGACAGCCCAGGGGGAAAGTTACGGATATGTTCTTGAGGTTGTTCTCGGCAGCACCGCAGACTTCGATGGAATGCTTCCACGGCCTCTTCGCAGCCGGCAGATACCTCTGTCTCCGTCCCTGGAGGTAATCTATCGTTATCGAATCCCCGTTGTAGACGCCGTTGCCGTCAGGAAGACCCTGATAAACGATCTGGCCTCCATACACTCCGGCATAAGGACCTACGTCGACCAGCATATCGGCAGCGTTGATTATCTGTTCGTCGTGCTCCACCACGATTACTGTGTTGCCCAGGTCGCGGAGCCTCTTGAGCACGCCGATGAGTTTCTCGGTATCGCGGGAATGAAGGCCGATGGAAGGCTCGTCGAGGATATACAGCGACCCCACCAGGTTGTTGCCAAGGGAGCTGACAAGATTGATGCGCTGGCTCTCGCCGCCGCTCAGGGTGTTGGACGGCCGGGACATTGTCAGATAGCCCAGACCGACATCCATCATATAGCCCACCCTCATCTTCAGCTCTTTCAGCGGCACTGCCACCTTGGCCTTTTCGTAGTCGGTGAGCAGGCTGTCGAGCGAATCGAGGTATTTCTGCAGGTCTTTGATCTGCATATCCATCACCTCGGAAATGTTCTTCCCGCCTACACGGACATAGAGGGCTTCCTTGCGCAGGCGCGATCCACCGCAGGCACGGCAGACCGTCTTGCCGGTGTACCTGCTCAGCATATAGTTGTACTGTATCTTGTAACGGTTCTTGCGGACCCAGTCGAAGAAGGTGTTGATACCGTCGAAATATTCGTTGCCGTTCCACAGCAGGTCTTTCTGCTCGCGGGTCAGGTCCTTATAGGGCTTGTGGATGGGGAAGTCGAAACGATATGCGTTCTCCACCAGCCGGTCGCGGCAATAGCCCATCACTTCACCCCTCCAGCAGGCTATCGCGCCTTCATAGACGCTGAGAGTCGGATTGGGGATGACGAGGGACTCGTCTATGCCGAGGATCTTGCCGTACCCGCCGCAGACAGGGCAGGCGCCAAGAGGGCTGTTGTAGCTGAAGAAATTCTCGGTAGGCTCCTCGAAGATGATGCCGTCGGCCTCGAAGATGTTGGAGAAGCTGCGCAGCTTGCCGGCCGGCCCGGCATATATGTAGCCTTTGCCTTTTGCGAAGGCTGTCTGGGCGGAATCCAGCACGCGGGAGCGGAAATCATCGTCGTCAGCCACAGTCACCCTGTCGATGAGCAGGGCCTTGTCGCGAAGGTCGGTGAACTGCCCGCCGGCGAGCAGCTCGTCTATCTTGTAAAATGAACCGCTGCGCATATCGACGAGTCTGGAGAAACCGTCTTCTTTGAGCGAAAGCAGGAATTCGACTGTCTTTGCGGGTTCGCAGTCTATCATCGAAGCTATCAGAGCCGTCGAGCCCTCTTTCAGCGTCAGCAGATAGTCCAGCACGCTCTTGGCCGTATCGCAGACCACTTCCCTTCCGCTTACCGGGGAATAGGTGCGGCCGGCATTGACGAACAGCAGCCTGAGGTAATCATAGACCTCGGTGGTGGTTGCAATCGTACTGCGCGGGTTGGTGGTATTCACCTTCTGCTCCACGGCTATTGCCGGCGGGATGCCGGTGATATAGTCCACGGCGGGTTTGGTCATCCTGCCGAGGAACTGGCGCGCGAAGGACGAGAGGCTCTCCGCGAAACGCCTGTGCCCTTCAGCGTAGATGGTGTCGAAGGCAATCGACGACTTGCCGGAGCCAGAGATGCCGGTAATGACGATGAACCTGCCCCTCGGAAGCGACAGGTCGAAGTTCTTGAGGTTATTGGCTCTTGCGCCTTTGATGAATATGTTCCCCTGCTCTTCCATCTAAATCCTTGTCACCTGTCTGGCGTCCTTGAGCTTCTTGAGGGAAGCGAT
>JAGCZI010000172.1 GCA_017960085.1 Bacteroidales bacterium | reverse complement strand
TCGGTGTCGCAGGCCACGATCAGCATAGCGTGTGAAGAGCCGCTCTGGCGGGTCAGGATGCGGGCCTTCTTGTCCATCGCGAGGCTCACGCCCATCAGGCTCTCATAGTCGTATGTGCCTACGTCGAGCTTGCCGGCTCCGGAAGCAGTGTTGCTCTGTTTGCCCACGTCGCAGGATGCGTACATAGGCTCGTCAGCCTTGATCGACTTGAGCGCAGCGACCTTGATGACGTCGTTGGGCAGGTTGAGGTAGTACCAGTTGATGCCCTCGATGCTGTTGCGGTAGTTCTCTATCTCATAGACTTTATAGTAAGGCCTGGTGGGGTCGTTCATTATCATTACGTAGGTCTCGGGATTGTAGTTCTCCGGAATCACGGTCTTGTAGAACTCCACAGGAGTGGTCTTGACGGTCTGCACTTTGCCGTCCTTGTCCTTGTAGCGCCAGGTGAATTCTGCCGGGGGTTCGCCGAGGCAGAGGGCCAGGATGCGGTAGACGTCCTTGAGGATCTCGACCTTCTCGGCGCGGACTGCATCGATCTTCCTGCCGGCGGCGCACATCTCGCGGAGGGCATAACCTCCGGCGCGCAGACGCTCGTTGAGGATGCTGACCATCTGGCTGGTGTTGTTGGAGTGCTCGGTCTCAGGCATTATCTCGGCCGGCACCACGCCGTATTTCTCACCGATGTTGTAGAAGAGGTTCCACACACCTCCGTCGCTGACGGGGCTCTTGAAATATGTCACGACTTCGCGGTCGTCGAACGAACGGTCGGCAGTGGCGATGATGTCCTCCAAAAAGAGGTTGGCCTTCTCGAACATATCCCAGAAATAGCTGAAGTTGTGGGAGAAGTCGAAACTGGAGACATTGTAGCGCTTCATTGCGATGGGGCGCAGCTGGTTCATCGAAGTGAACATCCAGCAGCGGCCGGAACTCATCTGGTCGGTGATGCCCTTTACAGAAGTCGTGTATTTGAAGAAATGATCCACAGGCTCTGCCGAATGGTTGAGGGCGAGGGCCTTGATGCTCTTGTTCTGGACGAGGATGTTCTGGAGGGCGGAGGTGGGGCCGTCTTTCACGAAACTTGACTGTATCTGGCTCAACTCCCTGGGGGAGATGGTCTGGGCGAAGGCGCAGGTGCAGATGAGCAGCGCCGGCAATAACAATATCTTTTTCATAATGGTACAAAGTTAATTAACTTTACGTGTTACTTAAAAACTTAAATCAAATGTTCAGCAGAAATATTTACGTCGCACGAAGACAAAGACTGATAAAGAGCGTAAAGGATGGAATCCTGCTTTTCCTCGGCAACAGCGAGGCTCCTTCGAACTACGCTGACAACCAATACATCTTCCGTCAGGACAGCACCTGGCTGTATTATTTCGGCATCGACCAGCCCGATATGGCCGCCGTCATCGACGTGGAGAGCGGGCAGGAGACAATCTTCGGCAACGACGTCGACATCGACGACATAATCTGGATGGGCCCCCAGCCCCTTGTGGCCAGCAGGGCCGAAGAAGTCGGAGTGGCCGGTACTGCCCCCCTGTCGGAACTTGAGAAGGTGGTGAAGGCCGCTCTTGCAAAGGGCCGCAAGGTGCATTTCCTGCCGCCTTACCGCTACCGCAATATGATGCTCCTCCATTCGCTGCTCGGCATCCCCTTCGACCGTTTGAAAACGGAAGCGAGCGTGGAATTCATCAAGGCCGTAGTGGAGATGCGCCTGGTCAAGGAGCCGTGCGAGATCCAGCAGATCGACATCGCCTGCAACCTGGGCTATGCAATGCATATGGCGGCCACCCAGATAATGAAGCCCGGAATGCTCGAGCAGGACATCGTAGGCGTGATGGAAGGTGTCGTCATAAGCGGAGGATATATGGTCTCGTTCCCTACGATCCTGTCGCAGAACGGCGAGACGCTGCACAACCACTCCCATCATCAGATTCTCACCGAAGGCAGGCTGACAGTCATCGACGCAGGAGCTGAGATAGCGAGCCATTACTGTTCCGACTTCACCCGCACGCTGCCCAGCGGCGGCCGCTTCACCCAGCAGCAGAAAGAAATATACACGATAGTGTCCGAAGCCAACAATCTCGCTCTCGGCCTCGCCCGTCCGGGCATCAGCTACAAGGATGTCCATCTGGCAGCCAGCCGCCTGATGCTCCAGGGCCTCAAGAACCTCGGCCTGGTGAAGGGCGATGTCGACGAAGCCGTGGCAGCCGGAGCCGCCGGGCTGTTTATGCCTCACGGCCTGGGCCACAATATGGGCCTTGACGTACACGATATGGAGAACCTCGGCGAGAACTATGTGGGCTATGACGACACCGTTACCCGCTCAAGCCAGCTGGGCCTCGGCTCGCTGCGTATGGCCCGCGTCCTCAAGCCGGGCAATGTGGTTACCGACGAGCCGGGCATATATTTCATCCCCGCCCTCATCGACAAATGGAAAGCCGAAGGCACCTGCAAGGATTTCATCGCCTTCGACAAGCTGGACGCCTACCGCAGCTTCGGCGGCATCCGCATCGAAGACGACCTTCTCATCACTGAGAACGGCGCAAGGCTTCTCGGTTCCAAACGACTGCCGAGGACAGTTGAAGAAGTTGAAAACGCAATGTCTGAAGAATAATTATGAAGAAGCATTTATTATTAGCAGCCACGCTTATGGCAATCCTTTCTATGACAGCATGCAAGACTACGCCCGCCGACAGCGGCGAAATATTGAAACCCGAAAACATAGCGGCAGACGGCCATTTTACTGCTGAGATAATGCATCAGCTGGGCAAGGTGTCCGACCCGCAGGTGAGCCCCGACGGCAGCCGCATCCTCTTCGGAGTCACCTACACAAGCATAGAGCAGAACAAAGGAGTCCGCCAGCTGTTCGTGATGGACATCGACGGGACCGGCCGCACCCAGATAACCCACTCTGGCAAGAGCTGCTCCAACGCCCGCTGGCTGGATGACGACACTATCGTCTACCTCTGCGGCGGCCAGATGTACAAGATGGCTGCCAAGGGAGGCAAGGCTGTCCAGATAAGCGACGTCGA
>JAGCZI010000171.1 GCA_017960085.1 Bacteroidales bacterium | reverse complement strand
GCATCACTATCCCGACCTGCCTTCCGACCTCGATGTTCCCTCTGGCATTCTCTATCGAAGCGGAGGCGAAGACTCTCACGCCTAACAACAACGTCGCAGGCAACAATCTTCCTGTCGTGTCCGGTATATCGATTTCGGAGAATCCTGAATATGCGGGACGCAACACCTTCCAGTTTGTGAGGACGCTGACTCTCGATGAATACCAAAGCCTTGCCGTCAATGAAGGCAAGTGTACCTTCTACTGTTATTTCAAGTCCAACAGAAGCGAGAGCGCCACAACCATCTGGGTCCAGAACGAGTATTTCAACAAAGGACACGCGGTTTTCCAGAATCCCGCCGAACCCAAGAATCACTTCTATGTCAAGGCAGCAGAAGATGAGGACTGCCGTGTTATGATAAAACAAAGTGGCGTGCAGTATAAGATAGATGACGGAGAATGGCAGAACTTGAGTAACGGAGTAAGCATTTTGATCGAGCGTGGTCACAAAGCGTATTTCAAGTCCACTATCAAGACGTGGAATACTAATAAGTTTTTCTGTTATAAGGCTTCTGGCTTTAATAGTGATGCCAGGAACGGTAGTTTCTCAGTCGGAGGAAACATTGCATCCCTGCTTGTCGGAGATGCATACGAGCAGCAAGGCAGCACTGTGACGGGCTTCTCTTTCGTGGATTTCCTCAAAGGACATAGCGGACTTATCGATGCGTCCGAGCTGATCCTGCCTATGATGAGTCTACCAAGCCAGTGCTATAAATCTATGTTTGACAGTTGTACCGGCCTTAAGAAAGCTCCTGCACTTCCGGCTACGACACTGTCCAGTCAATGCTACCGCAATATGTTCTATGGCTGTTCTAGCCTTGTGGACGCGCCTTACCTGCTCGCTGAGAACATCACGAGCGATTGCTACCAAAGGATGTTCTGGGGTTGTTCTTCATTGAAACTTATAAAGATGAACAGCAAGACGTACAAGTCGGGCGCTTTCATCAGCGATAGTACAACCTGGGTAAGCGGGGTAAATGCAGAAGGAGAGATCTGGCTCAATCCTGCCATCAAGACAAGCTCCGGCTGGGAGAATGTAGTCCCTGCCGGATGGTCAATCAAAGCCCTCCCTGACGGAACCGATTGGTAATAGTAATAATTTGTCTACATTTGGGAAAGATTATAACGCTATGAAAAGAATCCTGATGATATTTGCCGCCATCCTGATGCTCGGAGGCTCTTTGTCTGCACAAGAAAAGGTCAAGACCGGCAAGACGGTGTACAACACAGTCTTCGATCTGCTGCGCAGCGAACCCGGCGTATATGTAGCCCCCGGTGGCGGAAACGGTGTGATGCCGCAGATATATATCCGTGGCATAGGTACCAACAGCGGCCAGACCCAGCCGCTTTTCGTTGTGGACGGCATTATTACAGACAACGTGACCTATCTCCAGCCTGAGGATATCTACTCTGTTGAGGTAATCAAGGATGGAACAACTTCTATCTATGGTATGCAGGGGCAGAACGGCGTCATAATCTTCCGTACGAAGGACGCCGTGGAGCAGGAAAAACGTATGGCCCAAGAACGCAAGGCTGAAAAGAAAGCCGCCCGCGCAGCCAAGCGCAATAAATAGCGCAATCTATTTCTTCTTTTTGCGGAACATATATTTGCGCGCGACGGCGACTCCTACGCGGTAGGGGAAAGGCCGCAGTGCGCGGTCCGCTTCCTTGAGCTTCTCCCTGATCTTGATGCCCTGAGGGCAGCGTTTCTCACATTTGCCGCATTCGATGCATTGTGTTGCGAATGCCGGTTTCTCCCTCATCGAGACGGCCTGGGCATACTGCCAGCGGCCGGAATGCTTGGATTCTGCATACATCGCATTGTAGCAGCTGAAGGCCCCTGGGATGTCGACTCCCTGCGGGCAGGGCATACAATAGCGGCAGCCGGTGCAGCTGACTTTCTCGGTCTTGCGGATTTCCCTGCGGATATCATCTATCAGTGCGAAATCT
Organism: Bacteroidales bacterium; assembly: GCA_017960085.1. Classification (GTDB taxonomy): domain Bacteria; phylum Bacteroidota; class Bacteroidia; order Bacteroidales; family UBA932; genus Equibacterium. The sequence continues at coordinate 2,809 of JAGCZI010000171.1, read as the reverse complement.
TCCTTAGTGAAAGCGCCTACGGCAGCTTCGGACGCGGTGCGGATGTTCTCCTCGACCATTTCTTCTGAATTCATCCCGGACAGGACTACGGTCACTTCAGGCTGGTTGTAGAGCCAGCGAAGGCCCCATTGTGCTGGAGTCCAGCCTCTCGGATTGCTCTCGATGGCTTTCTTCGCTCCCGGGGGCAGGGTGTTCACCAGTTTGCCGCCGCGCAGGGGCTCCATAATGACGACGTGCATTCCCTTGGCGGCAGCGGCTTTAAGGCCTTCGACGCCGGCCTGGGTCAGCTCGTCCATATAGTTGTACTGTATCTGGCAGAAATCCCAGTCGTAGTCGTCAAGGATCTTCTTGAACTGCTCGGTGTTGCCGTGGAACGAGAATCCTATGTTGCGGATGGCCCCGGACTGTTTTTTAGAGGCGATCCATTCTTTGATGCCGAAGGCCTTCAGGGCTTCCCACTGGGCGAAGTCGGTGACCATATGCATCAGGTAGTAGTCTATATAGTCGGTTCTCAGCCGCTTGAGCTGTTCGTCGAAGTACTTGTCGATGGCGGCAGCACGGTGCACCAGGAACTGGGGCAGTTTTGTGGCGATGAAAACTTTCTCCCTCAGGCCGTTTTTCTGCAGTATCTCTCCCAGGGCGACTTCACTGCCGGGGTATATGTAGGCCGTGTCGTAGTAGTTCACGCCTGCCTCGTAAGCCTGGAGGATGAGTTTCTCGGCCTTCTCGATGTCGATGGAAGCCCCGGACCGCGAAAAGCGCATACATCCGAAGCCAAGTGCCGAAAGCGGCACGCCGTTTCTGTCTTTTCTATATTGCATAAGGATGGTACAAGCGTGAGTAAAGATACGGATTATTATTAACTTTGTTATATCCCATCCAGAGAAGAAATTTATTTACCAATTGATATGATGCGCTGTTTCAGACCCTTTATCCTCGCAGTTTCCATAGCATTGTCCTGCGTATCGGCTTCAGCCCAGAAGACGGTCAGTATCCTCCAGATCCTTGATGTGAAGACCGGTGCGGTCACTGCCGTCCGGGAATTCCCCTACCTGATAGAGGCCCCCAACTGGACGCGTGACGGCCTGTGGCTCGTTTACAACAGCGGCGGCAAGATATACCGCATTTCGCCCGATGGCGGCGAGCCTGAGATGATCAGCACCGGCGATATCGACGGATGCAACAACGACCACGTCCTTTCTTTCGACGGTCAGAGCCTGGCCATAAGCGCCTCTTCGAGAACCCGTCCCGGATCCAGGATTTACACCCTGCCGCTGGCAGGAGGCCAGCCCCGGCTGGTCACTCCCGAAGCTCCGAGCTATCTCCACGGCTGGAGTCCTGACGGTAAGACATTCTGCTACTGTGCTGAAAGGAACGGGGAATATGATATCTACACTATCCCGGCCGAAGGAGGTCAGGAGAAACGGATAACTACTGCAGTCGGACTTGACGACGGCCCTGAATACTCTCCCGACGGCAAATATATCTGGTTCAATTCTGTCCGCTCAGGACTGATGCAGGTCTACCGTATGAAAGCCGACGGGTCGCAGCAGCGGCAGATGACGTTCGACAGCGACCTGAATTCCTGGTTCCCGCACGTTTCTCCCGACGGGAAGAACGTGGCTTTCATAGCCTATCATAAAGGCGACCTGCAGCCCAACGAGCATCTTGCCAACAAAAATGTAGTCCTGCGTGTGATGACTGCGAAAGGAAAGAAGCTTCGTACGGTACATTCGCTGTTCGGAGGCCAGGGGACTATCAATGTCAATTCCTGGGCTCCCGATTCGCGCAGGCTCGCATTCGTCAGCTATCGGCTGGAAGACGATGTCACCGGACCGCTGTTCACCGGTGCCGGAGATGTGGGAACCGTCAAGATCCCTGGACACAGCGCTTATGTGAACTCAACCCGCACATACACCCTGACCGGTTCGGGCAAGAACCTTTGGGAAGACACGGATGCTTGCTATTTCGTGTGGAAGAAAGTTTCCGGAGACTTTGACATTTCAGGCGAACTGTCCTTCGAAGGCGAAGGAGTGGACCCGCATCGCAAGATAGGTTTTATGGTCCGTGAGAGCCTCGATGCCTCATCGCGCTACGCGGACATCGCCATCCACGGCGACGGCTTGACTTCCCTGCAGTACCGTGCTTCGACTGCTGGTGAGACCTCGGAGGTCAAATCTCCCAAGACCTCGAAAGGAATTGTACGTGCACGCCTGACGAGGAACGGCAACATTTTCTCCATCAGGTCAGATGGGGACGGCCAGGGTGAAGACGACGCCGATCTGGTGCTTGACCTGCCGCAGGAGTGCTACCTGGGTATTTTTATCTGCTCACATAATGAAGATGTTGAAGAGAAGGCCTATTTCAGGAATGTCCGCCTGCAGGAAGTGCCGGACGATATGCGCATCTCCATCTTCTGCGACCATATCGGAACGATGGCGGCCCAGGAGAAGATATCTTTCCTGGAAGCGGCGATGAAGATCCGCAAGGCCGGCTGCCGCGGAGCTGACATCCGCGTGTTCCAAAGGCCCGAAGAGATAAGGATACTGGACAGCCTGGGCTTCGACCACGCCTGTGCCATCACTGATGTCAATTATGGCAGAGACGGCTGGGAAAGGACTCAGGAGCAGACGATTGCCTTTATGCAAGAGAAAGGCTTCGACCGCCTGCTGATAGTTCCCGGCCTTCTGGCTGAAGGAGCGGACGATGCCGCGAGGACCGCTGTCCGCAAACGGATTTCTGACTTTGCCGTAAAGGTGTCGGCAGCCGGTTTCGATGCGCTGGTAGAAGATTATGACAATCCCCGGTC
>JAGCZI010000170.1 GCA_017960085.1 Bacteroidales bacterium | reverse complement strand
GTCGTCATATCCGATCAGCACGTGGCCTTCCTTGCCGGCCTCGATGGTCTGCACGATGGCCATACGACCCTCGTTGTCGTCACCCTTGCTGATGTTGAAGTCGCTGCCGTCTATGAAGGCCTGGCGCAGCTGCTTGCCGGTGCCGATGCCGGCCTTGCCTGCGGCGGCGCTGAGATAGAACCAGCCCCAGTCTATGCGCAGGTCGTCACCCTTCTTTGCGAGGATGTTCTGCGAAGTGCTGCCGGTCTTCACCCAGACGCGGCCGTCCTTCTCGAAAGCTTCAGAGTGAGAAGACTGGAATGCATTGTCGACAGCCCAGCGGGGCGAGGCTTCGAGGTAGAGTTCAAGGTCGTGCTTGCCGCCGTCTTTTGACGTAACCTTATAGCTGATGTAGTTCACGGGGCGTGAGATCAGCTCAGGGTCTTCAAGCAGAAGCGGAGCGGTGAAAGTGAGCTCCAGCTCCACGGGGCCGCAGCTGAAGGCATAGTAGGTGCGGGTGGCCTGAACATCGGCATACAGCTGCTTGGCAGCATTTTCCAGGATGGTGTGAGGCTCGTTCTGGAGCATCAGTCCCATATCCAGATATGCCAGACCGCCGGTGTTGACACAGTAAGCCGCAAGGACGTTCTTTCCTTTGCGGACGATGCCGTCGGGGATGGCGGCGGAAGCATTGGTGTGGCATTCGTGCCCGGTGTCAAGCACCTTTACGCCGTTGATATAGAAGACAGCGTCGTCATCATTGCTGTAAGCCAGGTATACGTGCTTGCCGTCGAGATCCTCGGTTACTTCAACCTCTCGGCGCAGCCATATCTTTTCAGTGAGCCAGGGAGTTCTGGAAGTAGGGTTTTCGAGCGTACCGAAGCCGGCAGTGCCTTCCTTCCAGCCCCGGGGATTGTAGTTCTCGGCATACCACTCGCCGGCAGGCTGGCTGTAAGTATAGTATCCTTTCCACGGTTTTTCGGTGGCAGGCGGAACCAGGGCTCCCAGCTCCACTTCTTCCATACCCATAAAACGGTAAGGGACACCATCCACCTTGAGTGCTCCGATCAGCGGGAACTCTGCTCCGGTCCAGTGTTTTACGGGGCCGTCATACAGATTGTCGTACATACTCCAGGCGCTGGTGTAGGGGTCGATGGAAACAAGGGGATAGGCCGGTGCGCGGAGTTCGTTTTTCTCGCGAGGGGCGGTGGTGCAGGAGGCAACGATGGCGAGGATTGCCAGTGTTGCGGAAAGGAGTCTGTTCATAATGATAGTAAAAAGAGTATTTATTCGGAACTGTAAATGTAAGGCTTATTATCTTAATAACAAATTGTTCGAAAATACATATATTTACGGTGCTAAATGAAACGAAGATGGAAGATTTCAAGAACATTGATCTGGCCTCCTGGGTCAAGGTCGGTGAAGGCGGCAACGGCTCGACTTATGAAGATCCCGCGCGGCCGGAGGTTATTCTGAAAGTCAACAAGCCGAGAGTCAACACTCTCGAGACGGTCAGTCACGAATACGAAGTGTCAAAGGCTGTCGGCGAACTGGGGCTCCCGACACCCCGGATGATCGAGATGGTCCGTGTCGGCAGCGGCTACGGCATCATATCGGAACGCATCGTCCACAAGAAATCACTTTCACGCATCTGCCACGACGAACCCGGCCGTACAGAGGAGATGGCCAGGGTGCTTTGCGAAGAGGGGAAAAAGCTCTTTGCTGCGAAATGTCCTGCGGGGATGTTCCCGAGCAGAAAGGAGCAGCTGCTGGGAGCGATGGAAAAAGCCACCTTCGTGTCACGGAAGGATATGAAGCTCATACGGGCTTTTGTGGATACCATTGCTGACAGTGACACTTGCGTGCACGGGGATTTCCAGACGGGAAATCTCATTTTTTCGCAAGGAAAGTATTACTGGATAGACCTTGACCGCTTCGGCCACGGAGATCCTATGTTTGACATCGGCCACCTGTTCCTGCTTTGCCATTATTACGCGTCAATGAAGCGTGTGCAGGATATTTTCCATATGACCTTCGACCAGTTCAAAAGGTTTTGGGACGCCTTCGCCAAGGCCTATACGGGAAAGGATGACCACAGCGGGTTCGATCTGATGGCGGGCAAGTTCGCGGCGCTGGATATGATTGTGCGCATCCATTTCGAGGCTCCCAACTTTGCGGAGAAAATCTTCTTCGGCTTGTACATCAAAAAGATAGTCAAAGCGTACTACAGGCAATGAAACGTCTGATCACCTTCCTTGCGGCAATGATTATGAGTTCAGCCCTATATGGTCAGCAGTTCCTTCCATTGGAGGGAATTGTCAACGTCCGTGACCTGGGCGGTTACCCGGTCCAGGACGGCAATCGCGTCCGCAGCGGTGTCCTTTTGCGGGCGGCTCATCTGGCGTATGCCAGCGATCTGGACATCCAGTATCTTTCCAGTCTCCCGCTGCGCAAGGTCATAGACCTCCGTAAGGATAATGAGATGATAGGGAAGGCGGACCGTACTGTCCCCGGAGCCGAATATGTGTCCATTCCCATAGATGCCAGCGGCAATGTGTCCGCCCAGGCTACTGAGAAGGAAAAACGGAAATTCAAGCAAAACGGTAAGGAGTTCGATGTCAAAAAGATCATCGTGATGCTGGCCTTCAACAAAAAGGCACAGGCTGTCGCACGGGATCTGTACACGACGCTGCTGTTTTATCCCGACTGCCAGCAGCAGTTCGCGCGGATGTTCCGCGAGATCCTTTCGACGGGGAGCGGCGCAGTCCTGTATCACTGCACCCAGGGAAAGGACCGCACAGGCATAGCGTCAGCCCTTATACTTGCCGCCCTTGGAGCTGACAGGGAAACTATAGTAGCGGATTTCGACGCCACCAACCGTGTCTATGAAGAGGATGTACTAAAGTACAGCCGCAGAGTCCGCCTGCTTGGCGGCAAGGACAGGCAGCTGGACGTGGTGAAGACTTTCCTCGGGGCCAACACTGATAATTTCATCAAGGCACTGGAAGAGATTGATGTGCGCTACGGTTCTATGGAGGCTTATCTGAAAGGTCCCATCGGCCTTGCCGAGGAGGATATCCAGACCCTCCGCGAACGCTATCTTTCACCGAGATAAGGGTGTAACGGCGACGTTTTATCGCCCGATATGCAGCACGAGGTATTCCGAACGGGTGCCGACGCGGATTTTCGGGCCCCAGATTCCCAGTCCGGAACTGACGTAGTAGCGTGTGTTTCCACGGCTGTGATGTCCCCAGGACTTCTCATACATTCCATCTGTCACCCACGATATCGGCCAGACCTGCCCCCTGTGGGTGTGGCCGCTGAACTGGAAGTCTATGCCGCAGCTCTCGGCTTCTTCAAGGTGGTAGGGCTGGTGGTCCAGCAGGATTGTGAAACCTTGAGCTTCGCCGGCAAGGTCAGCCAGCGGCTTGCGGCTGCGGTTGCTTCTGTCATCCCGTCCGATGACTGTGATGCCTTCGAAAGTGATTACCGAGTCTCTCAGGAGCGTGATGCCCGCATCTGTCAAGAACTTCTCTGCCGCCTTGTCGTTGCTTATGTATTCGTGGTTGCCGAGGACGGTGCAGACAGGGGCCTCTATGCGAGCGAATTCTTCGGCGAAGTTACCCTCGATGAGGGGTCGCAGCTGGATGTCGACTATGTCACCGCCGAAAAGCACCAGGTCAGGCTTCTCGGCATTGATGAGGTCTACCCAGCGGGCCAGCTCCGGCTTGCGGTTGCTGTATCCGAGGTGAAGGTCGCTGGCCAGCACTACGGTGAGGGGCGTGTCAAGTTGT
>JAGCZI010000169.1 GCA_017960085.1 Bacteroidales bacterium | reverse complement strand
ATAATCCATCGGAACATCCCGTATAATCTGATCGTGTCTGGCAAAGAGTTTTTCCATTTATTAGTTCTATTTGATGCAAATATAGTTAATGTTTCCTATAAAACACAGTTTTCTTTATAAAATGTGCTTTACAAAACACACACAGCACATAACAGCAAAAATAGTAAGGGCCGCTTTCGAGGCGGCCTTTATTATTAGCCCTTCAGGCTGTCTATTTCCGCATACTTGTCGAGGATTGAACGGGCGATCTTGAGCAGTTGCTCGCCCTTTTCGGTGAGGATGATGCTTTTGTCATAACGGACGAAAAGCGCGCAGCCCAGCTCTTCTTCAAGCTTAGCGATATGCTTTGAGACTGCGGGCTGGCTTATGCCGAGCGCGGCGGCGGCCTTGCTGAAGTTGAGACTTTCAGCAGCTTCGCAGAATACTTTCAGGCGGTTGTCTGTCATAACAGTCCCAAAGTTAGCGATTTATTTGGTATTTAAGATTAATGTAGTATATTTGCAGCCCCTTTGGAAAACCCATAGGGGCTTTAACTAATAATCAAATAATTAAGAAAATGTTTAATCAGTACGAAACCGTTTTCATCGCAACTCCCGTTTTGTCTGAAAGCCAGATGAAGGAAGCGGTTGCTAAGTACATCGACCTTATCAAGGCCAACAACGGCGAGGTCGTGTATGAAGAGGACTGGGGCCTGCGCAAGCTCGCTTACCCTATCCAGAAGAAGACCACAGGTTTTTATCACTTGATCGAGTTCAAGGCAGAACCTGCATTTGTTGACACATTGGAGACCCAGTACAGGCGTGATGAGCGCATCATCCGCTTCCAGACTGTGTCTATGGACAAACACGCAGTGGCTTACGCCGAGCGCCGTCGCGCAAAGAAAGCCAACGCAACTGTTGAACAACCTGTAAACACGGAGGAATAATACTATGGCACAGGACGATATCAGATATCTCAATCCCCCGACAGTCGAGGTTAGAAAGAAAAAATACTGCCGCTTCAAAAAAGCCGGTATCAAGTATGTTGACTACAAGGATCCTGAGTTTCTCAAGAAATTCCTCAACGAGCAGGGCAAGATCCTTCCCCGCCGTATCACCGGTACTTCTCTGAAATTCCAGCGCAAAGTGGCCCAGGCCATCAAGAGAGCCCGCCATCTTGCTCTTCTTCCTTACGTTACTGACCTGTTGAAATAATAGGAGGCTGCACTATGGAAATCATTCTTAAACAAGACATCAAGAACCTTGGTCTGAAAGACGACATCGTAAAGGTTAAAAACGGTTACGCAGCCAATTATCTCATCCCTCAGGGAATGGCTATTATGGCTACTCCTTCTGCAAAGAAGGTTCACGCCGAGAATCTCCGTCAGCGCGCTCACAAAGAGGCTAAGCTCGTTGCAGACGCTGAAGCTCTCGCCGCCAAACTCGAAGGCCTCACCGTAAAAGTACCTGCAAAGGTCAGCTCAAACGGCAAGGTATTCGGTTCAGTAGGCAACATCCAGGTTGCAGAGGCTCTCGCAGCTATGGGTTTCGAAATTGACCGCAAGGACATCGATATGGACGCCATCAAGGAAGTCGGTGTATACGATGTAGCTGTTAAATGCTATCGCAACGTGAAGGCTACCCTCAAGGTTGAGGTTGCCGGCGAAAACGCTGCTGAAGAGTCAGCAGATCAGAAGGCTGAATAAGCAGTCGGAATCTGTTGAACCATATCATACCGCTGACCGGATTATGACAATCCGGTCAGTTTTTTTTATAAATTTGAAGTATGGAAAGGAAATTCAAGATAAAGATTCACGATTCTGTGAAAGACTACACAATGATGATTGTAGGCTGTTTCCTTTATTCTTTCGGTGCCGTGCTTTTTGTCGAGCCCTATGGCTTTGCGCCGGGAGGAACCTACGGTCTGGCTATGGTGTTCCACCATCTTTGGGGATGGCGTACAGAGGTTGCTGCATTATGTATGGATATACCTCTGCTGATAATCGGTTCTATCATCCTCGGGGCGAAGTTCGGCATCAAGACGCTTATATGCACGATACTGCTGCCGCTCTTTATGCTCCTTGTCCATACGGTATATGGATTTGACGCCCTGCTCGATCCGGGTCTGACCAATTTCACGGATATGCATCAGCAGATGCTGTCTTCAGTATTCGGCGGCGTCATCTATGGCATAGGACTCGGTATGGTCTACCGCACCGGCACCACTACCGGAGGCTCTGACGTCATCAATATGATAGTGAAGAAGTATTTCCACATTTCAATGGGCACCGCCTCGATAATAGTTGACGGCCTCATCACTTTGTCGACCGTACTTGCCTTCGGCGACTGGACCCTTCCTATGTATTCCTGGGTGATCATCTTTGTCGCTGCCGTGATCCAGGACCGCGTGATGCAGGGTGCTCCTTCCAAGACGATGATGATAATCACGTCCAAAGTGGACGAAGTGAGGGACTACATCATAGAGGAGATGGGGCGCGGAGCAACCCTTATTCCGGGTACCGGCCTTTATGCCGGCAAGCAGCGCGACATTATCTATGTAGTTGTCAGCAGCCGTGAGGTAATACAACTCCGCAAACTCATCGCCGAGATAGACCCGAAGGCTTTCATCAACGTCATCAACAGTTCGGAGATTCTGGGAGAGGGCTTCCACAGCATCCACCTGCAGTAGTTTCGGTTAAGCCCCGTTTACTTTTCCTGCAAGCATTCCGCAGGCGGCGAGGATATCCTCACCGCGGGAAGCGCGTATGGTGGTGGTGATGCCTGCCTTCAGGAGCCTTTGCTCAAACAGTTCCATCACGGCAGGGGGGCAGGTGGCCAGGTCGCTGTCCGGAATCTTGTGGAAGCGGATCAGGTTGACCCTGCAAGGGATGCCTTTAAGCAGGGCTATCACGCCGTCAGCGTGGCGCTTGTCGTCGTTGACTCCTGCGAACATCGTGTATTCGAAACTGACGCGGCGCTGTCCGCTGAAATCGTATTTCTTGATGAGGGCGATGACGTCCCTGATGTCGTGCCTGTGCTGGGCGGGCATCAACTCTTCCCTTTCATCAGGGAAAGGATTGTGGAGGCTTACGGCCAGGTGGCATTTCGTGTTGTCCAGAAATGCTTTCAGTTTGTCGGTAATGCCTATCGTTGACAGTGTAATGCGCTTCGGGCTCCAGGCAAAACCCCAGTCGGCGGTAAGCACCTCAATGGCCCTGCTGACGTTGTCCCAGTTGTCAAGCGGCTCGCCCATACCCATAAACACTGCGTTGGTCAGGGCGTCGGCTTCGTCAATGCAGGTGAACTGGGAGAGTATCTCCGCCGCCGTCAGGTTTCCGTGGAAGCCCTGCCTTCCTGTCATACAGAATCTGCATCCCATCTTGCACCCTGCCTGGCAGGACACACAGACGGTGGCCCTGTCACCGTCGGGAATCATCACAGTCTCTGTGAATCTGCCGTCTGCGGTGGGAAAGGTATACTTCTTGGTGCCGTCGGTGCTGGTTATGCAGCCTGCAGGAGCGCTGGCTGCAACTTCGCAGGTCTGTGAAAGTTTCTCCCTCGCCGCCTTGGACAGATTCGTCATTTCGGCGATGTCCCTGACTTTCTTTTTATAGAGCCAGTCTGCCATCTGTTTTGCAGCGAAACGGGGCAGTCCCTGTGCATTGCACAAGGCTTCAAGCTCAGCCAAAGTCATTCCCAGGAGTGCAGTTTTCATGGTCAATATGTGTTGTGCAAAAGTATGAAAAAGATTAAATTTGCGAGAAGAACATCAGCGGTTTATTAACACTTAACAATCATCATTATGGCTAAAGAAGACGAAAACAAACAAGCCGAACCCAACCTGGAGAAGCTCAAGGCTCTGCAGGCCACCATCTCCAAAATTGAGAAGGATTACGGCAAAGGGACAATCATGAAATTGGGAGATCAGCCTGATTGTTCAGTTTCAACAATCGCTTCGGGCTCTATCGGGCTCGACCACGCTCTCGGCATCGGAGGTTATCCGCGCGGGCGCGTCATCGAAATCTACGGTCCTGAATCCAGCGGTAAGACCACTCTCGCGATCCACGCGATAGCAGAGGCCCAGAAGACTGGCGGCATCGCTGCCATCATCGACGCCGAGCACGCCTTCGACCGCACCTACGCCAAAAATCTCGGCGTTAATGTAGACACATTGCTCATATCTCAGCCTGACAATGGCGAGCAGGCTCTTGAGATTGCAGACAACCTCATCCGCAGCGGCGCCATCGACATCATCGTAATCGACTCTGTGGCTGCTCTGACTCCGAAAGCTGAGATAGAAGGGGAGATGGGCGACAGCAAGGTAGGTCTCCAGGCCCGCCTGATGAGCCAGGCCCTGCGCAAGCTCACTGCCAATATTTCCCGCACCAACACCTGCTGCATCTTCATCAACCAGCTGCGTGAGAAGATAGGCATTATGTTCGGCAATCCCGAGACTACAACCGGCGGCAACGCCCTCAAGTTCTACGCTTCGGTACGTATCGACGTGCGCAAGATAGGTCAGCTCAAGGACGGCGACGACGCCACCGGCAGCCGCACCCGTGTCAAGATCGTCAAGAACAAGATGGCTCCGCCTTTCCGCAAGGCCGAATTCGACATCGTCTATGGCGAAGGTATTTCCAAGATCGGTGAGATCATCGACCTTGGCGTCGAGTTCAATATTATCAATAAGGCCGGCAGCTGGTTCAGCTATGGCGAGACCAAGATCGGCCAGGGCCGTGACGCCGTCAAACAGATGCTTATGGACAACCCTCAGCTCTCTGACGAGATTGAGGCCAAGATCCGTGAAGTCCTCACACAAATTAAAGATTAAGTTTATACAATGGATATCGTTCTCAGCGGTATACGCCCCACCGGCCATCTTCATCTGGGCAACTACTTCGGGGCGCTGCGCAATTTTGTCAAGATTCAGGAGACGCACAAGTGCTTTTTCTTCATAGCTGACCTGCATTCCCTGACTACACATCCCCATCCTGCAGATTTCCACGAAGGAGTCCGCATCATATTGTCAGAATACCTCGCGGCCGGTCTCGACCCCGAAAAATGTGCTCTCTACGTCCAGAGTGACGTGCCGGAAGTGTCCGAGCTCTACGTCCTGCTGAATATGCTTGCATACAAAGGCGAGATGGAACGCACGGCTTCCTTCAAGGACAAGGTGCGCCTCCAGCCCGACAATGTCAACACCGGTCTTCTTACCTATCCGGTCCTGATGGCTTCCGACATCCTCATCCACCGTTCTAAATACGTCCCGGTGGGCAAGGATCAGGAGCAGCACCTCGAGATAGCCCGTCTGCTGGCCCGCCGTTTCAATCATATGTACGGCGTCGACGTGTTCCCCGAGCCCCAGGCTTTCAATTTCGGCGATGACCTCATCAAGGTTCCCGGACTTGACGGCAGCGGCAAGATGGGAAAGAGCGAAGGCAACGGCGTGTACCTCTATGAGGACGACAAGTCCATTACCAAGAAAGTGATGAGAGCTGTCACAGACAGCGGCCCGACCGAGCCGAACTCAAAGAAGCCTGAGGTTATCGAGAACCTCTTCACCCTGATGAGGCTGGTGAGCGAGCCTCAGACCGTGGCTTTCTTCGAAGAGAAGTGGAACGACTGCTCAATCCGTTACGGCGATATGAAGAAGCAGCTGGCAGCTGATATCTGTGCGACCGTGGCTCCCATAAGGGAAAGGATCGACTCGATATACAATGACGCCGACTATCTGCACCGCGTGACTGCTATGGGTCGTGAGAAGGCCCGCGCTTCGGCTGCAGCTACCCTGCAGCTGGCGCGCGAAGCTGTCGGCTTCAAACCGTTCTAGCAATTACAAACACTCTATACTATGGCTGAAACTTCAACAAAAGAGTCAAAAGGCTTCTATAAGTTGTCCTGGGGTCAAAGGATTGGCTTTGGCGCCGGTGATATGGCTCAGAATCTTGTCTACCAGACCATTAGCATCTGGTTGCTCTTCTTCTACACAAACGTCTTCGGACTCAAGCCCGGAGCTGCGGCATTGATGTTCCTCATCGTACGCCTTGTGGATGTCCTTTGGGATCCTATTGTCGGCACCATCGTTGACAAGCGTAATCCCAAGTGGGGCAAATATCGTTCTTGGCTTATCCTCGGCGGTATCCCGCTTGTCGGTCTGGCCATCCTCTGCTTCTGGAACGGGTTCAGCGGCTCGCTGCTCTATGCGTACATCACATACGTGGGTATGTCTATGTGCTACACTCTAGTGAATGTGCCTTACGGTGCGTTGAACGCTTCACTGACCCGCGACACCAATGAGATTACCATCCTGACGTCTACCCGTATGTTTATGGCCAACCTCGGTGCTCTGTGCGTGAAGTCGCTTCCGATCATCATCGCAATCTTCGCCCCGAAGGTTCTCGATCCTGCTACCGGCAAGATGACGGCTGTCTACAATACTCCCGAAGCTGCTCCCGCCTGGTTCATCACGATGACGATCTTTGCCCTCGCCGGTCTCGCCCTGCTGTTCTTCTGCTTCGCGAAATGTAAAGAGAGGGTCGTTATGGACGAGAAAGAATCAGCCAATGTCAAGGTCAGCGACCTGTGGATGGAGTTCGGCCGCAACAAACCCCTGCGTGTAGTTGCCTTCTTCTTTATCACCGCCTTTGCAATGATGAGCGTCAGCAACGCCGCAGATGCCTACTTCATGACCTTCAATGTAGGCGCGACTCCGCTGCTCACCACCCTGTTTATGTGGCTCGGTACGATTCCGGCGTTTATTTTTATGCCCCTCGTTCCTGCCATCAAGCGTAAGATCGGCAAGAAAGGAATGTTCTACCTCTTCCTTGGCGTTGCCATTCTCGGTATGATGATGATGTACTCCTTCGTGTCCATCCCTGCTACCAAGAGCAACTTCGTGCTGCTTTGCATCGCCCAGTTCGTCAAGTCTACAGGTATCATCACTGCCACCGGTTATATGTGGGCCCTCGTTCCTGAGGTTATCTCCTATGGAGAGTATACTACAGGCAAGCGCATCGCAGGTATCGTAAACGCTCTTACCGGCATCTTCTTCAAGGCTGGTATGGCTCTCGGCGGTGTTGTTCCGGGTCTCGTACTCGCGTGGGTAGGTTTCAATGCCGATGCTGCCCAGCAGACTCCTCTGGCCCTTCAGGGTATCCTCTGGCTCGTCTGCGTCATCCCTGCCATCCTTCTCCTCCTCGCCATCTTCATCATCAGCAAGTATGAACTCAGCGACGAGCGTATGGACCAGATAAACAAAGAAATCGAAGCCCGTCACGCATAATCCGACAGGCTTTATAATACGAACTGCGGACCGGTTGCCGGTCCGCAGTTTTTTGTATAAGGTAATGGCAGGATATCTATCTCGAGCCGCCGTGGCCGCCGCTAAGAATATCCACCATTTCTCTGGGAGTTACGACTAGTGGATTCTTTGGAAAGTGTTTGATATTGCCGGTAACAAGATAAGCATCTTCTTCGCTCATTTTGACTTCATAAAAAACGATGTCTTTGGAATCAATAAACGACTCGTCTTTAATGGGTGTCCTTTCTTTATTAATTCCAAGCAGAAGAAAAACATTGATGACGTCTTCGATGTCAATCGGGTCCAAATGGAACTTATTTCTACTTAGAACGCTACGGTATTCATCAATAATATCATTGTCATAAACAGGAGTAATTACTCCTGTAAAAATATGATCCAGAACTATTACTGGTGGTGATTCCTTACTTGTAGAAATAAGAGCGGATACGAGCACATTTGTGTCAATGACCGCATAAATGTTATTGGCCATTTCTTGCTGCTGCTATTTCTTCATTGATTTCTTCCAATGTCATATCTCCGGCACCAGCTGTCAATGCTGATACCCTCATCCTTTGAAATGCCAACCACCCTTTCTTCCGTATTTCATCTTCACTATCCGCCTTTATTTCAAAGGGAATGCGTCGTTCTCTCACAACAGTTTTCATAAAGATGTTAAGAGCCGCACTATTGCTGAGGCCGAATTCGTCGCAAAGCAAGTCAAAATTCTTCTTCAACTGTTCGTCTACTCTGATGGTCATAGAAGTCATGATTCTGTGTATTTGGTTTGTACGGCAAATATATGATATTTATCAATACAAATAAAATACATTTTAATATCGGCTATTTGAAAAAATGCCAATACAAAAAACGGCGAATTATACTAACTGTACATTCGCCGTTTGTAGATAAGAACGAAAGCCTATCTCGAGCCGCCGCCGTGGCCGCCGCCGAAGCCGCCACCGCCGCCGCCGAACGAGATGGAGCCGCCGCCTCCTGATGAACGTCTTGCCTGCGCTGCTGCAGCAGCCCTTCGCTGGGCCTGTCGGTTGAGTGCAGAAGACATCATCGATGATGAAGAATTGTCCAAATTGCGCAGGACAGTATAAGTCGTGGCGGTATCCAGCATATTGGTCTGCTTGGCATATTCCTCCATCACGGCCGGGAACAGTTTCGCGAAATTCTTGGACACCTTTTCGGCTATGCCGAGCGACGCTGCCAGAACCATATACTGCTTCCACACTCCGACTTCAGGGGCCTGACGCTCAGAAGTAAGGGTAAAGTCATTCAGGTAATTGCGGAATTCAACCGCGTGGCAGCGATCTTCCTGGCTTACCTGATTCCATAATTTACGCCCCTCGTTTTTGGCACTCATCGGCCAGCCGGTCACACTCTGGTCGTGTTTGTACGACCATTTCTTGAACTCGTTGGCTTCGAGAAGCTGATTGTCGCCTGCGGCTTCGATAGCTGAATAGTAGACCCGTGATTCAACAGGATCATCGATATCGATAGGGTCATTTGCCTTGACAAAGCGCAGGTTCAGCCTGTCTTCCTTCTTGGGGTCTTTCTCCACAGCCACCCATCCGTCCTGGATCCACTTGAGGAAGTAGGCGCTGACTACGTTAGAGAACATCTTGGCCTTGTCGGGCTTCAGCAGGTCTCCGGAAACCAGAAGACTATAAAGAGCTGTGGGAGAGCCCTTGAGAGGAACGTCGCGCCACCAGCCGTCAATCTTGTTCTGGCCGAATACCTTCTTGTCCCAGTGCCTTCCGCTGACTTTCCAGTAAATCCTCCTGATGAGGCGGAATATGGCATACAAAACAAGGAGTGCAGGGATGCCGATGAATATAAAGATGAAAATGCCGAAGAAGATCTTATCGATGAAGGAATCACCATTATCATAGTCACTTCCCTTCATCGCCTCATCCTTGAGCTTCTCGAAAGAGCTGTCAGCCTTGACAAGCGAGGGTGAGAAAAGGCCTTTGTCGAATTGCATAAGGGCGGAGAAGAAGCTGCTGTATCTGAACGGAGCTGTCGACTCGAAGTAGATAGAGCCGTCTTCCTCCCAGGATTCTCCTTCCATTCCGAAGCCCCAGAAACGGACGTTGCAAGAGTCTTCGCTCGCCCAGTACCAAGGCGCACTGTCAGTCTCATTGCATATCTTTATCGAAGCATGCTGCGGCTTGGTGTCCCATTCGTCATTGAGGAAATGCCAGTGGAATCCGTCACATTCGTCAAAAGACTGTACGAGGTTGTCTATAATATAACTGATGGTATAGACGTGGTCTCCATATTCGCCCTGGCCCCAGCACAACTCGATGTTGTCACCACTTTTCTCTACGATGCCGCAGCGGAAGGTCTTCTCCTCAAGCGAACGGTTGGAATTCCAATGACGGCCGTCATTTTCGTATTCTTTGCCATTCTCGAATACGTGGAAATCGTGGATGTAGCTTTTGCCGGGATTGTCGATCGGGATATACCACTCCGTGCCTTCCACGACAGTGACGTCCCATTTCTGTGTGACCTGGGCGTTGCCGTTCGATAACAGATTGACAATGGTCTCTATGTCCCTTATCGCCTGTGCTTGCGAAGGAATAGCTATGGCGCATGTCAGTGACAAGGCCAGCAATAATGCGATGTGCCTGCGCATTTCGTTATTTCTCGGGGAACAGTTCGTCCAGAGGAACTTCTGTCTTTGATTTGTCCTCTTCGAGGTACTGCTTAGGAGCGAAGCCCAACATACTGGCAACAACGCTGCCGGGGAACATACGGGTCTGCATATTGAACTTGGTGACAGAGTCGTTGAATGTCATACGGGCCATGCGGACCTGGTCCTCGTTCTTGCGATACTCCTGCTGGGCATTGTCGTAGAGCGAAATGGACTTGAGTTCAGGATATTTCTCCAAAACCACATTGAAGTTGCGGATGGCCT
The DNA here is from genome assembly GCA_017960085.1 of Bacteroidales bacterium. Classification (GTDB taxonomy): domain Bacteria; phylum Bacteroidota; class Bacteroidia; order Bacteroidales; family UBA932; genus Equibacterium. Next base: position 996 of record JAGCZI010000169.1, on the reverse strand, counting down.
GGCCGAGCATAGCTTCATTCTCGTTGATCTGCTCAGTAGTAGGATTGGCGGACTGAATCGGACGACGGGCTTCGATGGCGTCGATTATTGTCTTTGACTCCACGTCTTTAGCATATTCACGGGCAGTCTTGACCATCGTCATAAGAGCATCGTAACGGGTCATCTGCTGGACGTTGATCTGCTTGAGGGCATTGTTTGCGAACTCATCGAGTTTGACGAGTTTGTTCTGGACTGAAATCACCCACAGTACGAGCAGTACCACGACGGCGATAATGATAGCGAGTGTCATAGATGTAGTTTTTAGGTTGTTATTTTTAACAAATATACAGTAAAAAATCATTATCTTCGTCTAAATATGTGACTTATGTATTTCCTTAGAATTATCGCCTCACTTATGATTATGTTTGCGTTCAAACCCGCTTTCACCAATACTGAATGGCAATATGTACACGAAGAACTAGTGTTGGATGCAGGCGTGATGACAACTACGACCACCCTGAAATTCATATCCCGCACAGAAGTCATCAAGACCAGCGAATCCGTTATGCCTTCTCACCCCGCGATGTATATGAATGCAGACGGAACTGTAGATACTTTGCCAGGATGGACATCCGATTGGGAAACGCGCGGAAAATACAAATACAGCAAAGGGATGCTGACAATCACCTTCGAAGACGAGACGACGATGGAATTGCTGTACAAGGATAATTCTCTTGTCAGCCTGAAAAGAGAGTATGATGGGTCTGAGATAGTTTTTCTCCCCAAAAAGTAAAATGACGCCCCGTAGAATCGGTGCCACAAGGCACAAAAAAACAGCTGAGAAATCAGCAACCGTCGCTTCGCGACGCAGGGGTTTCGGGGGCAGAGCCCCCGTAGAATCGGTGCCACAAGGCACAAAAAAACAGCTGAGAAATCAGCAACCGTCGCTTCGCGACGCAGGGGTTTCGGGGGCAGAGCCCCCGTAGAATCGGTGCCACAAGGCACAAAAAAACAGCT